>JANYLL010000087.1 GCA_025357895.1 Ignavibacteriota bacterium | reverse complement strand
AAACCGGATTTTTTTATTATTGGATCATCGAAACCGGCTCTACCTCAAAAAGTAAAAGGGTTTACATTACTTCCTGTGAATCGATACAGGGAAAAGATTAATACAAGAGGCACCAGAAGAGTAACTCAATAAAATCTTTTCCTACTGTTTTATCTTTGGATTTTTCAAATCCAAAAAACCCTGTCGCTGTGCGATGGGGTTTTTCTTTTTGTCGTATCTTTGCAATCCCAGTATGTCAAAAGAAGCAAGCGCTCGGATTAAAATAAATAAGCTCCTCGAACAATCGGGTTGGAGATTACTTGATGACGAAAAAGGAAAAGCCAATGTTGAACTCGAAGGCAATGTAAGATTAGATAGCCTTGGTGATGATTACGAACATTTACATTCTGGATTTATCGATTATCTTCTCCGGGACTCTTCGGGATTTCCTCTTTGCATTTTGGAAGCAAAATCCGAATCCAAAGATCCACTCGATGGAAAAGAACAGGCACGGAGATATGCACAAGGGAAAGGAAAGAATTGCCGATTCATCATTCTTTCCAATGGTAACATGCATTACTTCTGGGACCTCGAACAAGGCAACCCCACAGGAATCAGCCGATTCCCAAGCTCCGAAGATTTAGAACGTCATCAAAAATTCGAACCCGATCCCTCGCTTATCTGGAAAGAAAAGATAGATGCTGATTACATTGCTCTTTCGCAGAGACATGATTATGCTTCCGACCCTCGTTGGGTCAACCAAGAAAAACGTGCAGATTTTATTGACAGACAAAACTTCGTTTCCTTCGTCCTTATCAGCTTGAAGCAATTCAGGCGATTCAAAATGCCGCCAAAGAAGGGAAGAACCGTTTTCTCTTAGAGATGGCAACAGGCACAGGCAAGACAATGCTATCTGCTGCGATAATAAAAATGTTTCTTCGTTCGGGTAATGCACGGCGCATACTCTTCCTCGTTGATCGTATCGAACTTGAAAGACAGGCAAAAAAGAATTTTGTGGAATACTTACAAAATGATTTTTCAACTTCTGTTTTCAAAGAAAAAAGGAGAGAATGGAAAGATCACAGAATCGTCGTAACGACGATTCAAAGTATTGCATCCGATAATAAATATCTTAAGCTTTTTACTCCGACCGATTTTGATCTTGTTATTTCCGATGAAGCACATCGCTCTGTTTCAGGAGGCGGAAGAGCGATATTCGAATATTTCTTAGGCTATAAACTTGGCTTAACTGCAACACCGAAAGATTATCTCCGCAGCATTGATCAAGCCGATCTTTCGGAAAATGATCCGCGCGAACTTGAACGGAGAATCCTGCTTTCAACATATCAAACCTTTGGATGCGAACGCGGAACACCGACATTCCGCTATGTACTTAATGACGGGGTAAAAGACAAACATCTTATTCCGCCAATTGCCGTTGATTGCAGAACCGAAATCACGACTGAACTGCTATCGGAACAAGGATATGCAGTGCCGACTGAATCCGATAATGAAGACGAGACGATCTTTACAAAAACGGATTTTGAAAAGAATTTTTTTTCAAAAGATACAAATCATATTTTTGCAAAAACCTTCTTTGATAATGCGTTGAAGGATCCCATTACAGGAGAAATAGGAAAAACAATTTGCTTCTGCGTCTCACGTCGACATGCTGCAAAGATGACAGAAATTCTGAACCGCATTGCAGATGAAGCCTTCCCCGGCAAGTACAAAGGCGATTTTGCCGTGCAAATCACTTCGAATGTTCCCGGCGCACAAGATATGAGTGTAGATTTTTCCAATGATAAACTCAACGGATATACACGCTTTCTTGAAGGCTATGAATCAAGCAGAACGCGGGTTGCCTTGACCGTCGGAATGATGACGACAGGATATGACTGCCCGAATCTTTTGAATCTCTGCCTGATGAGACCAATTTTTAGTCCGACGGATTTTATGCAGATCAAAGGACGCGGTACGCGAAAAGCAGATTTTATTTACGAAGGAAGATTTGAAGGTGAACTTCGCAAAATAAAAAAAGAAAAGACAGGATATAAAATTTTCGATTTCTTCGGCAATATCGAATACTTCGAAGGTGATGAAGCATACGGTCAGGTTATTCCTTTGCCAAAACCGGGAAAGCCAAAAATAAATGATGATGAACCGAAGCCGCCGAACCCTGATGATTACATCAGCGAAATACCTGATCCGCTTCGCTCTCTGAAAGAAACATATACCGATGAATGGGGGCTTCGCATTGACCGTGAATATGGTGCCGGTTTCGAACGCGAGGCCGGAGCCGATAAAGAAATTCGTCAGGCTTGGGAAGAAGGAGATATTTCTACGCAAACGCAGCTTTACGAAGAAAAATATTTCGATAAGCCTGATATGTATTACACGCTCGATAAACTCCGCAATGCATTCGGAGCGGATCATCGTATATCTATCGAAGAGCTTTCGGATTTTCTTTTTGCACGAAAAGCATTTCCCAAACTTCCTGATATCGTCGATTCCGAATACGAAGGATTTATTCGTACAGGGAAACTTGGAGCCGATCTTTATTACGAAGGCAAAGACCTCTTTCATCTTTACCTGCTTGATGAGCAGGCGCGGGCTTCTATCAATAAGAAGCGGTTCACCGATTTCTCCGATGAACCTGAAACATCCCAGACATTAGCAAAGCTCGGAAAAGAAAAAATAAAATTGCTCACCGATTACATGAAAGAAAATATTTCGTTTAATAGATTTACGATATAGTTGTTATCAGATCCCATTATTCCTATTATTCCCCTAATTCCTATGGGAGGAATAGGAGTTATAGGAAGCAGAGAATTTTTTATGGGAGAAAACCAAAATTTTATTAAGCCTCGCGGTGATTACCGGACTCTGCTTTCCTATCAGAAAGCGGAGATCATCTATGATATTACCTTTCGGTTCTGCGAACGCTTTTTAAAAAGAGGGGATCGTACCATAGACCAGATGGTGCAGGCAGCACGTTCGGGAAAACAAAATATTGCCGAAGGCTCCAAAGCTGCACCGACATCACGCGAAATGGAAATTAAACTGACGAACGTCGCACGGGCAAGCCTCGAAGAATTGCTGATCGATTACGAAGATTACCTCAGAGTCCGCGACCATAAAAAATGGGGCAAAGATTCCGAAGAAGCCACCGCTCTTCGCAAATATGCTGCTGATAAATTCCATAATTCCTATGAATCCTATAGAGGCTTTCTAGAAACACGCCCGCCTGAAACCATCGCAAACATTGCCATTTGCCTGATACATCAGGCAAATTATCTTCTTGATAAGCAAGTTGCATCTCAGGGAAAAGATTTTGCCAACGAAGGCGGCTTCCGAGAAAGATTATCCAAAGTCAGAAGAGAAGTAAGAGATAAGAGTAATAAGAATTATGGGAATAATAATGATTCTCCCCATAACTCCCATTAACCCAACCACCAATGCTCGATAGCCAAACCAAACATAAAATAGACGCCCTCCGCGATACACTGGTCGGTGTGCTGCCTGTGCCTACGCAGCAAGTGGAGCAGATCACCCTTGCCCTGCTTTTCAAATTCATGGATGATCTCGATGAGCGTAATGTCACACTTGGCGGCGACAGGCAATTTTTTACCGGCAAGTACCGTCAGTATGCCTGGCATGTAATAATGGATGCAAAGCTCCCCGGAGCCGAGCGCGTCATCCGCTATGGCGAAGCATTGGAGAAGATGGCATTAAATCCAAATCTTCCCGAGCTTTTTATTCATATTTTTCAGCGTGCATATCTGCCGTTTCGGAATGCTCAGACTTTGAATCTTTTCTTACAGCAGATCGATGACTTTAAGTACGAGCATTCCGAAGATCTTGGAGATGCCTTCGAATACTTGCTGAAGGTTATGGGTTCGCAAGGCGATGCAGGACAATTCCGAACACCGCGCCACATAATTGATTTTATCATTGCAGCCGTCGAGCCGACAAAAGAAATGCGCATCCTCGATCCTGCCTGTGGTACGGCGGGATTTTTGATCAGTGCGTATAAGCATATCCTCGATCAATTCAAGGATGAGAAGGGAAGACCTGGAGCAAAGTTATCCTCACCTGATAAAAAGAAATTAGCCAAGCAAATATCGGGCTACGATATTTCAGGCGATATGGTGCGGCTTGCTTTGGTGAATATGTATTTGCACGGAATACCTGAACCAAAGATTAGTGAATATGATACGCTTTCATCCGAAGCAAGGTGGAATGAAAAAGCCGAGTGCATTTTCGCTAATCCTCCGTTTATGTCGCCGAAGGGAGGCATTACGCCTCATTCGAAATTCGGCATTAAATCCAATCGCTCCGAAGTACTCTTTGTCGATTATATTGCAGAGCATCTTACTATTGATGGCAGGGCAGGC
Organism: Ignavibacteriota bacterium; assembly: GCA_025357895.1. Taxonomy (GTDB): domain Bacteria; phylum Bacteroidota; class Ignavibacteria; order Palsa-1295; family Palsa-1295; genus PALSA-1296. The sequence continues at coordinate 1,664 of JANYLL010000087.1, read as the reverse complement.
ATCATCGTGCCCGAAGGCATTATCTTCCAATCTGGCATAGCCTACAAAAAATTGCGCCAAATGCTTGTAGATGAATACGGGCTTTTCGCCGTCGTCTCGCTTCCTGCCGGAATTTTTCAACCCTATTCCGGAGTAAAAACCAGTATTTTGCTCCTCGATAAAACGATCGTCAAAAATGAGAAGTATGGGAATAATATATTATTTATAAAAATCGAAAATGATGGCTTCGATCTCGGCGCGCAAAGAAGACCGAGCGCAAAAAACGATCTGCCCGATGCTTTGAAATTTATTCTTGCTTATAAATCATCTCAGAAGAAAGATGCTGCACTGCCGCAGAATATTTTAGTAACTCCGAAAGCGAAGATCGCGAATTCCGGCGATTACAATCTTTCCATGGATCGGTATCGGGAAACGGCTTCAAACATAGATCAGAAATTTTCTTTGGTGATGTTGGGGGATATTTTTATAATCGAAAGAGGCGGTTCACCAAGACCGATTCACGATTTTATAACGGATGATCCAAAAGGCGTAAATTGGATTAAGATTGGTGACGGTGTACAAGGGTCAAAATATATTTCAGAAACAAAAGAGAAAATTAAACCTGAAGGAGTTAAAAAATCGAGAATGGTTTATGAAGGAGATATAATATTATCCAACTCTATGAGTTTTGGAAGACCATATATAATGAAAACTTCCGGTTGTATTCATGACGGATGGTTAGTGTTGAGGCCAAAAAAAGAAAATATCAGCAGGGACTATTTATATTATATTCTTTCCTCTGACTTCATTTATGAAAAATTTAAGTTATCTGCTACCGGTGGAGTTGTAAATAATCTCAACGCTCAACTAGTAAGAGATATTGCTATCCCCCTCCCACCACTTTCCGTGCAAGAAGAGCTTGTGGCAGAGCTTGAGCGCTACCGAAAAATAGCAGAAGGCGCCCGCGCCATCGTCGCCAATTACAAACCCGAAATCGAGATTGATCCGAGTTGGGAAATGAAGGAGTTGGGACATGTAAGCAAAATTATAATGGGACAGAGTCCACCTGGCGAATCCTATAATCAGGAAGGAAAGGGCGTTCCTTTAATAAATGGACCTGTCGAATTTGGACCAGATTCTTTTTCAAAAACAATAGTTCGTCAGTTCACAACAAAGCCCACCAAATATTGCGAAGAAGGTGATTTGATTCTTTGTGTCCGTGGTTCAACAACTGGTAGAATTAATATTGCCGGATTCAAAGCATGTATTGGACGTGGAGTTGCAGCTATTCGAGCGAAAGAAAATCAGACATACATCAATTATGTAATCGAATCACTCCGCCAAAAAATGTATAGCCTTGGCACTGGTTCAACATTCCCTAATATTTCAATGGATGTTATTTCTACGTTAAAAATACCATTCCCTCCCATCACCATCCAAGAAGAAATCGTCGCCCGTCTTGAATCCGAGCGCGCGGAAATCGAAATGGCAAAGCGTCTCATAGCGCGCATGGAGGAGAAGATCAAAGCAAAAGTAGCCGGGCTTTGGGGAAATTAAAAATGTAAAATGTAAAATTGGGTGAGGCTAAAAACCCTGTCGCTTTGCGATGGGGTTTTTCTTTGTTGTATTTTTCAAGAAAAAAACTCTTTTTGAGAAAAATCACTCCATCGTTCCGTATTTTGCGT
>JANYLL010000086.1 GCA_025357895.1 Ignavibacteriota bacterium | reverse complement strand
CAGAAGGAGCGCACAATCTTCTTCAAGATGTTTTTTAAGTTCTGCTTTAAAAAATCCGGAGCCGATCCAACGGTATGTTTTTCTTCCTCTTTTTCTCTCTTCTTCGTACCGCGAATAAATTGCTTTTGCTTTTGCCGCCAATTCTTTTGAATTAGCATCCGGCGTTATTTCACCTTCGATGCTTTCTTCGCCTGTTTCATCATCGATGGATGCATCGAGATAGATCTGCTCCTGCTTGCCGATAGGAAAATCCAGTTCGTTTTCTACTGCATAGAGAAAGATGTAGTTGCGGATCAGGTGTTTGCGAATCGATTGAAGAAAAGTATGTCCGTTGGATTCGAGTCTCTTAAACAGGTTAGTCCGGCAAAAACCCATAAGGCGTTTTCCGGCTTTTCCTAAATTATCTAAGAGCGCTTTTTCTTCTTTCGAGGGGCTTGTTTTTGATTTCGGATCGACGTAATTTCCTAATCCATAGCGCGAAACATGCAGAGAGTTTATTTTAAATACAATATCAGCAGTGTATAGCTTTCCATATTGATCGGCAGGATCGTTTTCTTTAACCTGGAAAGGAATGCTTCTTGGAATGCGTTTCGGGAAATAGGCACGGCGGCCATCCTGATAAACGAGGAAATATCGATCCTTTTCTTTATCGAAATTTTCGCTCCCTCTGGTGATATGAGTTCTTGTTCGACGAACAAGAAAATGCCTCATGAGGTTTTGCCAATCGGCAGGTACGTCGCTTTTTTCGAATGCGCGAATAGTATTAGCGGAAATATCGAATTTTCTTTTGAATTCTTTTTCTCCGTGCAGATTACGGATGAGAACTTCCGGCCTTATGAACAGCTCTTCATCGGCGCTTATTTTTAATTTGAGTTGTGCCGAGAGATCGGTGTAATGCTTATTATAGGGTGTAGCCGTCAGCAAAATAACTCTCGCTCTGTTTCTGGCAATGAAATTCTTTACCTCGTGATATTTTCTTCCATTCTCATTTCGTAAATTATGCGATTCATCGATGAGTACTAATTTATATCGTTTCTGTTCATCCTGAAGTTTTTTTGCCATTGAAATGGAGACGACTTTTGCCTTATCGAGATATTTATGCACATATCCTTCCCACATTTTTACAAGATTTTTCGGGCAAATAATCAGCGTTGAATCATCATATTTCTGTTCGAATGTCTTAATAAGGGCAGTTGCCATCATCGTTTTCCCAAGACCGACAACATCACCAATAAGCACAAGGCTTCGTTTATCGAGATAGCGGGCAGCGATCTTTACAGCTTGTTTTTGAAAATCAAAAAGAATTTTCTCGAATTCATCCGGAATGGTAAACTCACGAATACCGGCTTGGGCTTCGGCAGAAAGATGATACGCTGTTTTAAGATACACTAAATAAGGCGGGCGCGGCTTTTCACTTGCCCAGCTTTCCTCAAGGACGGTAATAAGTTCGTCAGAAATGTCAACACATCCCCGATCATTCCACCTGTCTTCGAACCACTTCGCTAATTTCTTTGTGGCGTCAAATTCAAGGATATCGACATTCAACTCTCCCTGTTTAGAAAGCCCTGCCATTGTCAGATTGCTGCTTCCTAAGAATGCCGTGATCGGATTATTGGGATGTTTCGTAAAATGAAGATACAGCTTTGCATGAAGCGGATGTTTGACGTAAATTTTAACGACTACTTTTTTTTCGCGGAGCTGTTTTGCTAATCTTCGCAACCCTGCTTCATCTTCATTTGTCGGAGAACCTAATGTAAGTTGGCGTCTAAAATCTGCCGCTGCTTCTTTTTTTGCTTTGCTTAAGGTTTGCAGATCAATAGGAGTATCTTCTTCATGATAGAGGACCCTATGCAAATCATCATTGGTCGAAGTATGCATTCCGACTAATAACCGGCAACATTTCCCTTCTCCGCCTTCCCAGCCATCGATGAGTTTACTGATCTCTTTCCATCCTCTGAGATTAAAATAGCCGACACAATAATCCCCACGAAATGAATCTGGGATCGTGAACTGCAAAGCAGTCAGGAGCTTCTCATCGATGTTATCGAATATACGCGGCATGTAAGAATGCAAAGATACGGAAGAGTTTATACCTAACGCGATAGACTTGTGAAATTACTACCGAATATTAACGAAGCCGAGGATAATTCGTTTGCATGTTCGGCTAACATCACGTAGCGTCCGAATTCCTGTTCCATTTTTTTCTGGCCAATTAGTTTAACAAGGATGGATTTGCAGTAAATATCGCCTCCGGCAAGACTTTTGTAGAGGTCGATGGAGCGGTTCGATCTATATCACGTTTATACAGCTTTTATGATTTCTTTGAGTTTCAAGTCACGTGTCACGATCTTTTTGAAGCAAACCAGACCCGTCCTAAAACCTGGTTCTGTTGTTAAACATCGGGCTTAGAATTCACCATAGTCTCGAGGATTCCATTTTGAGTGTCCTTTAATGAAATTCGCGGCGCTTAAGGGTAGGTCCAGTTTCTAATCAACGATTCGAAATTGTCTGGCAATCTAGAACTCCATTCGATGCCAAGATGGAAAGGTATTTTCAAAAGGTACGATAACCTTGTCGTGATTGTTTGTGAGTTTCATTGTAGAGAGGGGGAGTGAAGATGACCGAATTGTTTCTTGGAAGTCAAATGTGATTTGAGACCTCGCGATTTTTTGCATAGATTCGACGAATAATTGTATTAACAAACACTCTAAATGAGGGATGTTTGATTTGAATCGGACTTTACTTCAGGGAGAGGATTCCTTGTTCTTCCTCAATTTCTTTGATGTAAGCCCATTGTTTTTAACTACATTATCTTTCTTCTCTTCTACTTTTCTATCGTTTCTCAACAATTCTGCCATTTCATCTTCTTCAAAATCCCAAGTCCTTAAAAAACATGAAACATTTAGTCTGTTCATTTCGCTTTTAGGTATTTTTTGAAATACCTCATCGAGTCCCGCCCGTTCGATGATGGTTAATAGAAAGCTAGCAATAAGAGGTCTATCCTTCGTCAATAAGTTGCTTATAACAAAATCATATTCCGAGTCCCGTTCGTCCTCGGAAATGATGTATTGTTCTGCTAAGTAATTCCAAATTTGTTGAGTACGATTTACCCGTGCCAATATAATTGCATGCTGTATCGCCTCTTTATGAGATGACTTTTTCCACCAATTCTGATCTTCGGTAGAAATATCTCGTAGTCTTAGATCGAATGGTATTTTTAATGAAAGTTTTTCATAACGACTCCTCTTAATGGGCATACTATACTTGATCCAAAAATATCTAGACCGTTCGTAAACGGAGACTTTCATAGCCGCGTATTTAGGATTTTCGTAGTCGAATTTAATTTTAGCCTGGTTCCTGGCCATTTAGGTTGTGCAAATAAAACAAATATACGCTAAATATGAAATTATCCGGCTAAGAATTCCAATCAAGGCGACGATCAGACATCCTAATCGTTTATCATTGGATTATTGGAAGAAAGTCATTTGGAGAGTTTGAAAACTTGATACGCAAACAAAACGCAAACACTTTTCGGTAGAAATTAGGGTAAACTGGGAACGTGAGTACTTTTGAGTAAGTTATAACCGCGACTCAGAAATGCATTGGGAATGTTCGAAGGAACAAGTGCGATAATAGTTTATAACAAGCGTTCAAAGGGCTTATTTAGTGAGTTAAAGGGGATTGCACTTCTCCGTCAATGTTGCTAAATATGCTCTACCTGTTTCCCAATTTGGGAGATTAGTACTTTGGAGAGGTGGCAGAGTGGTCGAACGCGGCGGTCTCGAAAACCGTTATACCCGCAAGGGTATCGAGAGTTCGAATCTCTCCCTCTCCGCACTCGATGTTTTTATTGAGTACCAAACAGTAATTTAACGGAAGTAACACGCTTTCGGCACTTTTTACAGAAAAATTGTATTTAACGTAAACTGCATAGTTAGAATCATTTGATCAAACCATCCCTATCTCTTTAATTAACAATAGATATTGCCAATACAGGCAATTTCATTTTTTTTCTAATACACCGACATATACTTTAGATATTTAATTATGGAAAACTTCAACCAAAACGGCAACAACCAAAACGGAAGCGAAGATCATAAGATCGCTTCTGATCAATTAATTGAATTAAGTGAAATGACAGAGAAAATACCCCAAAACTTTGCCAATACCTCCGACGCACTTAAAGCAGAGTTAAGTGCAGTAATTTCTGCCATTGATACATGGGAAAGATTAGCACCGAAGCTTTATTTTATAAAAAAGCGTCTAACCGTCATTGATGAGATCTTATCCGGTAAACGTGATCTGGAATCAATTCTTTCTGCTCCGGTCGAAGATAAACAGGAGAGAAAAAAACGCGGACCACAAAAAGGTAAGAAAGCATTTATCCGCAGGAAATCCGAAGTGTTGAATGAAAATGTGATCGATAAGATCAGAGAATTTATCTCGACTGATGAAGAATATCATAAGTCAAAAGAGATATATTCATATCTCATCAATAATAATATTATTACACCATATCCCGGAAATACACCTGATAGAGTGTTTGCTATCTCACTTTCACGCGTTGACCAGGATGAGATCAAGTATAATAATCATTATTCGATCATGGCATGGGGCTTGCCTGATTACGGCACTCCTGAACATGCACGCCGCAAAGCATTGAAGCAGTCTGTAAAAGGTAAAGAAGGTACCAGAGTATCTTCTTATGGCAGAAAAGAGGCTGAGATGAGCGATCTCGCAGTCGGAGTATAATTAGTCCAATAGTAGGGCGGACTTTTAGTCCGCCCGAACGGATTTCGTTTATTTCCCAAATAGAATTTTTTCCTAGTGGGACGGACTTTGGTTCGACCGTCTTTCTTCTTATTACTCGAACAGACAGGAATGTCCGTTCTACTATCTATTTCTAATCATCACAAACTTCGCTTCTTTCGCCTTCACATCATTTCCATTATCGTCTTTTCCGGTTACGTGATACCAGTAAACCCCGCTTGGTAATATAGCGCCCGTTTCATCACGCATATCCCATTTTACACCGCCGTTTTTATCAGTTGTTTTCAAACGTTTTAAGAATCGTTGATCAAGAGAATAAATACTGATCTCTGCTTCTGCCGTAAGCCTGGCAAAGGTCAATACTTCATCGGAGGTTTTTGCAGGGTTCGGGTACACCATGACATTTTGGAGATCAGGTTCGGTCAATGTTTCGCCGGCACAATTTCCTTCAGTTTCCTCAAGAGCAATGTTTGTATTGGCTGTAATATTATGCGCACAAAGAATGAATGGTGTTCCAAGGGCTGAGATAATTGTCCCCGATGCAAGATCGAGATAGATCGCATTAGGATTTGCTGCGTCACGATAAACACTGATAATTTTGCCAAACGGTGAAAGACTATAATTCGAAGCAACCAAAGCATCGTTATCCGGTCGAAGGTTAAACTCAAGACGGATCCGTGAACTCCCTTCAAAAAGCCAACGAACAATATAGAAATTTGTTATTGCTGCAATATTGGATGATGACCAATGTTTGTTGGTCGAAGTATCGAAAGGAGAATTCCATTTATCTCTTAAAGCAAATGAACGGACACGCAGCAGATGGTCAGTCCCATTGATTAAATTCTGTGAAGCCATTGCAATAATTTCGCTATCATTAGCAATGATTGCGCTTGAACAATCCACAGTATCATCAATGATAAATACTCCACCATCAATTGCCGAAGTTGCAAGAGGTTGAGATGAATAGATATGAACATTCAGATTTGAAGAAACTACATTCTTTATTCGCGGTTTTGGATGCACATGTGCAAAAGCGCCGAAAGAAGCCTCGCTTATGCTGATCTTCTTCGTAGCATCAAGCGCTTCTATTGAATAAATATAATCTGTCTCATTTGTAACAGTAGTATCCGAATACAAAAGATTAATTGTTGAATCGATCGTACTCGTGCCCTGATCGTCGGTGCGTAAGATATAATATTTTGTCGCTCCATTTACTTTTCCCCATACAAGATCAACTCTATTTGTATCACGCGGCATGACATCTAATCCACTTGGAGCTGAAGTCTGATCGGCAAAATTATCTTGATATTCAAAGAAATGGAGGGAGTCTCCGGCGTTAAACCCGAACTCGCGTCTTCCATTTTTATCAAAATCAAAAGCCAGCGCGCCGCGAGGAGAATTTGAAACTGGGAAATTCCAGATCGGCTTCATGGTATTTGCCGATGCATCATATTCAAGCAAATACAAATTCGGAAAGAGCGAAAGAACAAGATCGTCTCCGGTTTTACCTGTTACATTACGAATGGATCCGGTGCTTGCACGGAAAGGAGAAAGCGAACGGGCAAGATAAAAATGATCGGTGTAAATTGTCTTGAATGTAGCATCGCCGTTCCCAAGCATTACTTTGACGGTCCAATACGATGCATCGTATTCATTATCAGCATTCGGATCATAGGGAGTATGAAAAGCAAGAGCAATATCGGGTTTGCCATCTCCATTGAAATCCCCCGTAGTCAATAGTCTTCCTTCCGTTGCACCCTCGTTAATATCTTCGAAGATAGATTTAAAAGAATTTGGAGAGGAGTTGTCGAATTCATACGCAACAATATCAGCATCGTCATCAACGGTAAGAATATCGACCTTGCCATCATTATTGATATCTGCAAATCGTGCATCCGGTGAGTTATAATTATTATCTGACTGAAATGGAGCAGGAGGAGTAGTATTAATAAGTTTTCCCAGAAGGGAAGTGCTACTGCCTGAAACTTGTAATACTTTTATGATTGATCTAAAATGATCGGATGCAATTCGCTCAGTATCCTCAACGACTAACTCCTGCTTTCCGTCATTATCTACATCAACTAATCCCAATGCAAGTTTGCTTCGGGAAGTTGTATCGGCATTAATAATATTGCCAAGCAATGAATGATTCGCATTTTGCTTGAATATTTCATACGAATGTCCCGCTTGCAAAAGCAATTCAGGTATAGTATCGCCGGTTGTATTGCCTATCGAGCGTGGTATCCACGGGGCGTTTAATGAATCAACAACTTTGAATTGTTTTACTTTTGCATCGAAGGAAAATATTTTTAAAGGACCGAAATCCGTGCCATCAGGAAAAGTATTCATAACGACTTGATCTCCGGCCGGAGTTGAAAGCACTGTATCAAGAGCATAGCCAAGCGGCAATGAATAATTCTTTTGAATAAATCCTTTTTCTGTAACTGCTTCCGATGAGATCGTACCTGTCAATACTTGACTGACAGAATCACCTGCGCTATTGCGTGCAACAAATTTTATCTCAAGCGTCGTCATGACGGGCGCTTCGCTTGATGTGATGAGGATATTGTGTCCTTTCGTATAGCGATCATCTTTTTTTGTCAACCACGCATTCGTACCTTGCCCGCGGAAATAAAGGGTAACCGTTGTTAACGTATCGGTATGAGCCTGAATTAAGAGCCCGCGTTTTTCATTAACATAAATCGGAATTGCTGAAAGCGAATCGATCTTCGGTAGTGATGATTTTAATTCAACGATCATTCGTTCTTCTGTCGAACGGCGATCACTAGAAGATACAATCAGAGACATTGTATAGGTACCCGGAGAAAGTTTATCTGTATATATAATTCCGAGTGTGTCATTAATTACCTGAAGTGAATCATTAAAGATACGGTGGTTATTTGTAAATGGAGTGACTGTTTCATAATGTCTTGAACTTGCATTCGAACCTTTTTCAAAAGATATTTGGTAATCCGAGAACAAGGTGCTAACGGCAGATCCAATAACAGCAATGCTATCCCCGACATGAAATCCATCATTCGTATGAGGTGAAGTGATCTTAACGGCTGCGCTTCCTTTATAACTAACTGCTGCAAAAGCATCGATACGTCCATTAGCATCAAACGGACCTAAATTTGTAAGATTAATATGTTTACAAGTTGATTCGAGTATTGAGCGGACTTCAATATTCGAGAGCTTCGGATTATTTGAAAGAATAAGCCCTGCAACTGCCGCAGCTTCGGGTGAACTGAAACTTGTACCGCTAATTGCTTGATAACTATCGGCTCCGAATAAAGTATAAATTTGAACTGCCGGCGCGGTAAGATCCATACCCACACCATGAGTTGATTGCGCCCACTGGCTTTCAGTCCTATTATCTGTTGCCAGTACAGTGCCGCCGACGGAAACGCATTCATCGAAATCGGATGGGTAATGGGGATTGGTGCTGCCGTCATTGCCGCTTGATGCGAAAACGAGAACACCTTTGCTTGTTGCATAGTGGATCGCATCACGCTGCAGAAGGGAAGGGACAATATCTCCGAATGATAGATTTACTATTCGTACATTATTATCTGCGGCATAAACTATTGCCGAGGCAATATCATCATCTTCGGCATTGCCCGTTGCATCAAAGGCTCGAAGAGCGACAAGCCTACATTTCGGCGCAATGCCCGCAACACCTATTTTATTATTAGATTTTGCTGCGATCACACCGGCAACTGCTGTGCCGTGAGTATGCGACTCCTCATCCTGCGGAATCGGATCGCGTTCTTTTGCATCACCAAAATTCAGTGAACTTTGATCGACAAAATCATATCCAATTACATCATCTATATAACCATTGCCATCTTGATCAATACCATCAAGATCGCCGGTTACCATATTCCCATGAGCATCCATGCGCTTTTCTGTCGATGGCCATGGATCGAATAATCCGTTATGATTTATATCTTCAAGAGAATTGACGGCGAACTGTCCGACGAGATCGGGATGATCCCATTCCACTCCCGTATCGACAAAACCGATATGGATAGATGAATCACCTTGTGTGATCTGCCAAGCTTCGGGAATATGCATTACGCGATGCGCCCATTGCTGGTCATAAAGAGAATCGTTGGGAGTCGGTGCACTGTCAATATGATAAATATAATTTGGCTCGGCATATTCTATCTCTTGAAATTTGCCAAGTGAGTTTGCACTTCGAGTAGCATCAACATTATCATACAGAGGGAGAATAACGATGCGGGCAAGTTCTGGGTCAATGGTATTGACTGACTGAATATTGCCATTTGATCGTTTCTGAAAAATCCGAGTTGCTGAGCGAATATCCTGAGGAGTAATATGCTGAAGTTCAACAAGAAGCGATGTGTCAGGTGAGGTCATCGCAGCTTCAGTTTTGAACTTTATAATAATTGCTTTCGCACTGCGAGGCTGCGCCCTCAGAGAGGGCATCGCTGCAAGATAAAGAATAAAAACAAAAGTTATAGATTTCACTCCTTGAAAACCCTTATAAAAGGCTCAGCGTTCGAAATCGGTAGGGTAAAAATCTATCTCTTTGAAAATATTTTTCTTCTTTTCGATCAGACAGTTCCTATTTCTCGTGGACGTTTAGGTATGGATTGAATTAAATGATAAATAATAATTATCCCAAAAAGTCCGAGCGCAATATAGGAAAAGATCGGGATCTGATCATGGACGTAATCAATAAAATTCGCCCAACCTTGCGATGTTGGCTGCGGGAGAAAATTTCCCTCATACGCTTCATGGAGGCTGTCAAAAACAAGTTGAATGACGAAGAAAATAAGCACGTATGCAGTCTGCTGCAAAAATTTCCCGACGTGGACTTTGATGATCCCTTTAGAAAGAGCAAAGCTGATGAGCACTGCAAAAGCAATTCCTAAAAGCATTGCAACATCATAATACCAGCCGCCGATACCTGCTCCAAAAGCAAGCAGCAAAAGCACCATCTCGAAACCCTCCCGTGCGATCATAAAAAAAACGAAGAGGAAAATTCCCAGAAGAGGAAAAAAACTTTTATTCGGTTCATACGCAGTGATCTTCTTTTCAATTTCGCCTTTAAGATTCTTTCCGGTCTTCATCATCCAAAAGACCATTCCGGTTACGGCGATCATGGCTGAAATGTAGAGGATGAGTTCAAGCCCGTGATTATTGATAAGCGCGATAGTGCCAAGGAAATAGCCGCCGACGACGCAGGCAATGATAGCAACGACGATTCCCCAAATTGCTGCTTTGCGAAATCGCTCATCGCCGCGCTTTTTTATTGCGATCATTACCGTCATAATAACAAGCGCGGCCTCAAGCCCTTCTCGGAAACTGATAACGAATTGATTAAAAATTTTTTCAAACATGTCTGTTTTGAAAGTTCTTAGTTTTTAATTCTTAGTTCTGAATTAAGAACTAAGAACTCAAAACTATTTTATACTGTGATTTTTCTTCTTATGCGGATTCATCAGTGCTGATTTTAGCTGCCGTGCGTATTCGCAGTCCTGAATATCCATTGCTCCATCAAGGCATTGGCTGAATACCTGAAATGAGTGATAAAGCGGTTTGAAGCCATAGGCTATGCAAATGTCATTCTGCATTTGGATGACTCGGCTGTTATCGAATTCGATGATCTTGCCGCACGTCGTGCAGATCAGGTGATCGTGATGCGGGCGGTCAATCGTTTTTTCATATTGAGCATGGCCTTGCGAAAAGCGGTAGCGCGAAACCAAGCCGCATTCGTGCAGAAGATTAAGCGTTTTATAAACCGTTGCGCGCGAAACTTTCGATCCGTTATTTTTCAGCCAGATAAAAAGATTATCGGCATCGAAATGATCGTCCCATTTCATAACAGCATCCAGGACTTCGAAGCGCTCCGGCGTAATACGGTATTCGCCTTCCTTCAGGAATTTCCGGAAGATCTCAGTCGGTGAAGCCTCAGCCGGCTCTTGGGCCTTGCTTTTTCTGCTTAATTTTGATTCGGCTTTCTGTTCAGTCATTTATAGTTATTAAGACTTAGTCTTAATACGAAAAATTACCACTTTCCGTTCCAATTTATCAAATTTTGAAGATTTCCAGTCTTTTTTCGACCAAAGCTGTAACTTTGCACCCGAAAATGTATTTATAGTGTGGGCAGGCCGATGTTTGCTCTTATTGCAACGATTTTCACTTATTCAAACTCATAGAAAATATGAAACCTTATCGTACTTCTTTTCTGCGTATGGCAGCATTCGTGATGCTGTTATGCTCATTGACCTCTCTACATTCACAATCAGCGAAGGCAGCAGATTGCGGATTTTCGCTTTCAAGTAATGATCTTACCTGGACCTTTAATGCAGTTCCGGGAGCATTGCAAACACGCACTCTAATTATCACAAATACTTCGACAGGATCTTTGGTCCTGAACTTAAGCATTACCGGCAGTGAAGCGTTTACTGTTGACCCGAAGCATATTACTCTGAAATCCGGTGATACGGTGTCAGTTAGTATTAGCTTCAAACCCGGTTTAACTGCATCAGGCGTTTTAACCAGTACATTATCGATCGCAAAAGACGGATCAGATTGTCATCAATCACTCGGTCTATCGGGAACGGTGACGATCAATCATACCGGAGGCGATGTCTTAGTTGCTGATCCGCATGAGTTTAGTTTCGGAGCACTTGAAGCCGGACACGATTCTTGCAGATACATTACCGTAACGAATACCACTAAATCTACTGTGATCATTACCAGCTGGACGCGCTGCGACAATGCTGATTTTTCTATTACTCCATCATTCGACGGTAACGATACTCTTGCTGCAGGAGCAACAGTACATTTCAAAGTATGCTATAAAGCCAATACTGCTCATCTTCAGGCAACATGCAGTATTACTCTTCATTATCTTGAACTTGATCCGCTTTCTGATGGTCAGATCGTAATTAATTTTGGCGGTTCGGTGCATTCAACGAATGGCGGCGGCGATGCAATCGTCGTTGCCGATCCGCATGAATTTACATTCGGAACAGTCGATGCCGGTGCAACACTTTGCCATGATGTAGTTGTAAAGAATAAGAGCACTGCAGCAGTGATCATAATGAATTGGGCACTGTGTGATAATAAAGATTTCTCAGTCACTCCGGGGTTTGACCATCACTCAGATACTCTTGCCGGAGGCGCTTCTATGACATTCAAGATCTGCTACACTCCTCATGAAGTAAATCTCCAGGAAACATGTCACCTCACAGTGAACTATCAGAGCACGAATCCTGCAGGCAGCGGCTCTGTCGTTATCAACTTCGGAGGTAATTCCGTAACAAATACTCCACATGATTCATCGTGCCTCCGAACTGAGCAAGGCGAAAACTTCCACGATGCAATCGTCGTCGGCGGAACAGCAGATCATACGTTGTACCTTATCAATAATAGCTCAAATGCTATTACGGTTAATTCAGCAACTATCACCGGAACCGATGCAGGTGTATTCTCGATTTCGTCGACGCTGCCAATTATCGTACCTGCTAACTCGAAGAACACTACACTGATGTATACTTTTGCTCCTACGACCAATAGTAAAGTGGAGTTTACTGCAATGGTATCGCTTGTATTAAGCGGTGATAATCTTAGCTGCCATTCAGCAGATGGGCATCTCATCGGATATATTGTTCATAATAGCAATTCAACCGATTCAGTTGTTCGCCCTCTTTTCCCAACGGAGCATCGTACACTTGGAATCGAAGGAAGTGCAAATCGTAAAGCTTCAATGAGCTTCTATTTCACGAATAATCTGACTGTCGATTGCACAGTAAATAAGATCTATCTTGCTGACGGAACATACTTCACGATCAGCTCGACAAATCCGACTCCGACCCCATTTGTTCTCCATCCGGGAGATAACCTGACGGTCGTCGTAACTTATACGGCTACCGATAATGCAGTGCATCACGATCATTTGATGATCGATGCCAATCATAATTTGCAGTCACAGGATTTTGATCTGCAAGGTTTGAATGTAGCAGCAAGCGTTCCGAATGCATTGCCGGCAGGTGTTGCGATCAACGTATCGCCGAATCCTGCTTCGAGCTATGTACTCGTCAATATGGCGGGAATTCGCTCGGCTGATATTCATGTCATTGACTTGCTCGGTAATATACAAAGCTCTGCCAAAGCAAACACGACATGGAAATGGGATGCTTCGAATTTCGTTAGCGGTTCCTACATCGTTCGTATTGCAGGCATGAGTGCAACAGGCGAGCAATTCATCGCCTCGAAGCGAATAATTGTTTCCAAGTAATAAGAACGAATCAAGGAAGGGTATGTGTGAACAAGGTCCGCCGCAAGGCGGACTTTGTTGCTTTATGAAGAAGAAACAGAGCGAACAAACTCAAGATTATTTTTATTATTATGGAAATTTTATCGTAACCAATGTGTTCACTTATCAGATAATCATCGTTTTTTTTCCTGTTTTTTTTTCTGATATTACGAAAAAATCCCTGCACCTGAAGAAACATTAAATCTATTAAGCTGATTGTACAGTAATGATAAAAAACATTATTTTCATCTTTATCTTAAATTTTTTATTTCTGAGCAATGCTCTTTCTCAGGATTCAGCGATTGTACAATCCGGCCACACGGCTTTTACTCTCGGCATTGGTTTGCCTTCCGGTTTGAGTTTGTCAATAAATCAGAAAGTAATAAATTTAAGATAAAGATGAAAATAATGTTTTTTATCATTACTGTACAATCAGCTTAATAGATTTAATGTTTCTTCAGGTGCAGGGATTTTTTCGTAATA
>JANYLL010000370.1 GCA_025357895.1 Ignavibacteriota bacterium | reverse complement strand
AAGGCGCATACCAATCCGAAAACGGAATGGCACATACCCGTATTGGACGTACAAGTATGTAAACCATTTCGTTTCGGGTTTTATTTCAAAAAAATAAAACTGAAAAATGAAAAATCGAAACATACTCATTGCCGCACTTTTATTAGTTGCGGCTGTGTTGAATCAACGCGTTGATGCACAGGTTTCCGGCAGCACTGCCGATGTACCTCGCATCATGAGCTATCAGGGACAAATAACATCCACAAATGGTAATGCCATGAATGGAACACATACTATAACTGCAACGCTATACTCTGATCCGCATGGTACGCATTCCTTGTGGAAAGGAAATTATAACGCTGAAGTAAAAAATGGTATTTTTAATATCATGCTTGGCTCCGGCGTTAGCAAACTACCGGATAATTCCGAGATGAACCAGCCCCTTTGGGTTGGAATCAAAGTGGATGACGGTGCAGAAATGCAGCCGCTGACGCAGCTTGCTGCAGCGCCTTATGCATTGAATGTGCCTGATCAATCTATCACTTTGGCGAAACTTGCGCCGGAAGTGGTATTTGAGATGAGTGGGGGGCACAGTCCCACGACTCAGGGATATGGTACAAATTGGTTGACGGATGGAAATTCATTTGCTTCAGCGGGTACTCCTATATTAGGTACATTAGCTGGCACTACTCAAAAAAATTGGGAAACGCAAGTAAACGGTAAATCTATTTGGCACTTTGAAGATCCGGGAGGGGATCCAAATATAAGAGCAGATAACAGTACAATCTCCGGCAATGGCTCAGTCATTATTGGCGTGAATACTGGTTCTACTCATTCGATTACTGGCGATTATAGTATTATCGGCGTTGGGGGGAACGCGCATGTCATAAATGCTAATTATTCTGCAATCATGTCAGGATGGAATAACGAAATCATCAATTCTTCCCACTATTCATTTATTGGGGGGGAACAATAAATGATATTGACGGAACTAGCCCATATAGTGTAATAACAGGGGGTGACCACTGTACAATAACTGACGCAGATCATTCATTTATTGGCGGTGGAGGTAATGTAATCTCGGGATGTACGTATGGTGCGATAACTGGTGGTGAGAGTAATCATCTTAATTCCGGCAGCAATTATGCTTTTATCGGTGGTGGCGGCAGTAATGATATTTCATCAGAATTCGAGGCCATCTCCGGCGGAAGATTGAATACAATTAGTTCGACAGGTGGGTATTCATTTATTGGAAGCGGATTGAAAAATACTATTTCAAGTCCGAAATCTTCCATTGTTGGTGGCGATACGAACACAATAGATGTTCACTCTGATCGTTCATTCATCGGAGGAGGTGCATTGAATAAAATTCAGAGTCCTCAAGGAACAATTGCCGGAGGTGATTCGAATCTCATTGAAGTCAACGCAGATCATTCTTTTGTTGGCGGTGGTTTCGTTAACTCCATTGAATCGCCGTACGGAACAATTGGTGGTGGTAAGACAAATAAGATTCTTACTGACGCAAATCACCCTACACGATACGGATTCATTGGTGGCGGAGATTCAAATGTGATATCTTTCGATACAAAATTTGGCAATAACAATTGGTATAGTGCCATTACCGGAGGATTCGATAATAAGATCGAAGAAGAAGGCAGTTTTATAGGTGGCGGGTTTCATAATCACATTGAAGAAGATAATTCGGTAATTGGAGGGGGGATTAAGAACCTTTGTTTATCATCTTCTGAATCATCTGTCATCGGAGGTGGTGATACCAATACTATTGCCGGCAAATTAGCAGTCATTGGCGGGGGTGCACATAATTCTACCAATTCTGCTTTTTCTCTTGTTGGGTCTGGTTTTTTTAATAGTATTTCAGGGGGCGCTCCATTTTCCGTGATCTCCGGGGGTGATTCAAATATTATTGAAAATATTTCGAACCCTCCGCTGTCGACCTCGCACTCTTTCATCGGAGGCGGCCAATTTAATATAATTCGAAGTCAGTATGATGTTATTGCCGGAGGCGATTCAAATTTGATCGACGTTGGAGATTTTCCATCCCGTTACAATTTTATCGGAGGTGGATTGCAGAATAGGGTAGATCCCGGCTGTGACTGGAACGTGGTCGGCGGCGGAAGGTTCAATCATCAAGGCGGCGCCCTTTCCGTTATCGGAGGAGGCGAAAGCAATACAATCTTTGATGAATGTATCTACGGAGTCATTACCGGCGGCAGAAAGAATTATATTGGTAACCAAACACATCAACACCTCGGTCAGGCTGAAAATCTGAGTTTCATCGGAGGTGGTGATACCAATACAATTAATTCCAAATGGGATGTGATCGGAGGTGGTGTTCGAAATCACATCGAGAGCAATTCCGACTTTTCGTTCATCGGCGGAGGAGATACGAATCATATTCAAACAGATCACAGCACGATCAGCGGAGGAGAGATGAATCTGATTCGTAACAATGGAGTAAACGGTGCGGGTACGTTTGCGACAATTACTGGAGGTCAAGATCTCATCGCACAAAGTTATGGGCAAACGGTAACGGGTGTTTTTAATAATGCTCGCGGCTCGGCAACGGAAAATAACTTCCAAACGAATGCTCATCGTGATGAACAACTCTTAATCGTAGGAAATGGCACAGCTTCAACTCGAAGCAACGCATTCGAAATTTCATATAATGGGCATGCAACGACTTATGACCAAAATGGTACTGGAATATTAGTGACTCCAGGATTTCGTTCTGCTTTCATAGGTACAACTTATCAAGATAACGTCATTAATGCTTGGGCAGATGTCGATGGAACAACCTTTGCACCTACAGTGACATCAGATTTCGGTGTTGCTTCAGTTGTTAGAGCTCCAGGCAAGGTAGGCGTTTATATAGTTACATTGAATATCAAAGATCCAAGTACTGCGACTCCTTCAGCTTTTACCTTGACTCAGGCGTCCATTACTGCTACGATAGAAAATAATACTGATACTTCCACAGTCGGAGGTTGCGGGCACATTGAGGTATCAAAGATAGGATTTCCGGCGGTAAACCAATTTGTCGTTCGGACCTACGATCATACCTCGACCGATTGTGCTACTGACAATAAGAAGTTCATGTTTAAAGTCGTGGGAAGATAAAAACTTAGTTATGCCAATGCTGAAGAGTAAAAATTTTATTCACAATTCGAAGAGAGAGATGTTCCTCTTTAGCATTGGCATTCTTTTCTTTATTTTTTCTATCCAAAATAATCTTATAGCCCAATGGAAACTTATTCATAA
This sequence comes from Ignavibacteriota bacterium, assembly GCA_025357895.1. Classification (GTDB taxonomy): domain Bacteria; phylum Bacteroidota; class Ignavibacteria; order Palsa-1295; family Palsa-1295; genus PALSA-1296. The sequence goes on along the minus strand of JANYLL010000370.1, from coordinate 11,625 downwards.
TTTTGGAAACTACAGCCAGTATGTTTCATCCATTTACTTTGTCGATAATATTGACACAGGTAAATATAAATGTTTTGTAGGCTTTGAAACTCTTGCAGGGCAAACCTACTCAGAGCTTTGGAGAACAATCAACGGAGGTATCGTATGGGAAAAAGTATTTCAGGCAAAAGAGTTCGAAAATGGACTCAGTTCAATAGAGTTTAAAGATAATCAAACAGGGTGGTTTACATTACGAAATGGTTTAAATCGCCCTGGATTGGGGGGATGTTATAAAACAATCGATGGTGGGAGCACGTGGATGAAGTTGAACTTAGGTGGTGCATCCACTGATGATTGTTCCAGCATTTATTACAATAAAAGTTCAAGACGTCTTTTTTTAGCCAGATGGAATGCTGCCCCCCTTGTTTCTGATGATGAAGGTCTAAGTTGGACTCCAATAGATCCACAAAATGCAGGAGATTTCAATGGATTTGCATTTAATAAGGGAAATATAGGATTTGCCTCTACTGTTCATGATGGCCGCTATTTCTATACTTCTGACGGTGGATGGAATTGGACTCAGTTATCAATAGATTCTGAGGCTTGGCAGCCAACGATAATTAATGGTTCTTTTTATGCATTATCAGAATTTGGTACTTTTGGATTGGGAAGGGACCGTGGAGTATTATTAAAAAGTACCGATAATGGGTTTAGCTGGCAGCAAATTTCACTATTCCCATTTGGGGTAACTGGAACGATTCTTACAGATAGCAGTAGACTCTATATTCAAAGTACCGATAAAGGGGAGCTGCAAATAAATAGAGAGCAGGGCGAGGGTGTATACTACTCAGAAGACTCCGGTTATACATGGATAAAACTTTGCGGAGAGAATGGTTTATGGGATACACGATTTTATGTAAATAAAGGCTACGTATGGTCCGGAGATAAATTGGGAAATCTATGGCAAAATTCTACTGGAATTGGCTCAAATTCCGCTCCTCAACTATCTTTTCCATCAAAATCATTTAATGCATACGGCTGCACTACTTTTGATTCTGCAATTACCTTCACCTTCTTCGATTCCTGTAACAACATTCAAGCGAAACTTGTCAACGCCTCGATCTCGGGATCGAATAATTTTTCTCTAATTGCACAATCCTCAAATCCGCGACGAATTCATCCGAATGATTCGGTTATTATTTCTTATAATCCCAATAGCACATCACCCGATACGGCACAGCTTCATCTTCGCTTTCATCTTGGCTGGAAGGATTTTGATACAACCATTCAGCTTTTCGGCTCAGGCAGAATTCCGAAAGAGCAGGTGAAATTTATTCCGTCATCGGTAAATTATTTTGCCGATGCGGGTTCGACCGTTGATATTGTATATACTCCGAATAAGAATATTTCCGGCAGAGGACTGAATAGCATTTCCTTTGATCTTATTTATAACGGTGACTTGCTCGATTATCAGGGAGTACAGAATACGAATCCATTGATTACTGTAAAGGCTGGTTTGCGAACGCATATCGGTTCAAACGAAACACTTCCGGTAACTATTACTGGAAATAATATTTCGCTCGATTCCTTGCAAGCTGCTGCCACGATCAGATTCATGCCGATGGTTACGAAGAGTTTGCAGACTCCAATCATCATGAGCAACCTGCAGCTCAATGGCCGCGATCCGAATTATGCGAATTGCATTCTATCGGCTGATACTTCGAATACAAGTTTTACCCTGAATCCCGTATGCGGCGATAGCATTCTTCGTCATTTTATGAGCAGCGGAAAAATTCTTGATATTATTTCCATGCATCCGAATCCGGCACAAGATGAAATCGAAATTAATCTGCAATCAGCAGCAGAGCAGACGGCAAATATCGAAATCCGCAATGCGTTAGGAGCATGTGTTTATTCCGGAGCGAAGAATTTAGTCAGTGGTTCGAATAGCATTCATCTCGATACAAAAAATCTTGCATCGGGCATGTATTTAGTGAGGATTGGAAAAGTGAGCCAGTCGTTAGTTATTAGTCGGTAGTCATTTAACAGATTGGAAAAACCATTCTGTTTCGGGTTTTATTTCAAAAAAAATAAAACAGAAAAATGAAAACGATAAACATACTAATTGCCGCACTTTTTTTTGCTTCCGCTGTGTTGAATCAAAGCGTTAGTGCACAGGTTTCCAGTGGGACGGACATTCCTGTCCGTCTTTCTGACGTACCTCGCATCATGAGCTATCAGGGACAAATAACATCCACAAATGGTAATGCCATGAATGGAACGCATACATTAACTGCAACGCTATACTCCGATCCGCATGGAAGGCATTCCCTTGGAGGAGGGGGCAATGCAACCTCAGCTGAAATATCTTCTATTCTCGGAGGCGAAGTCAACACTGCGCAAAGCTTTGGGCAAGTAGTTTTAGGATATCATAATATTGCTCAAGGTACAAGTGTAAGGCCTACTTGGGATGTTGGTGCAGGTCACGCTTCTACCACTGATATTATTAATCCAAATGATAGAATACTTATTGTTGGATCAGGTTACCCAGGCATATCAGCTCATACGGGTACAAACCCTGAAGTGAAATTCAATGCTTTTGAAGTATCCAATAATGGGCACTCAATTGTCTATGATAAGAATGGTACAGGGGCAACAAGGGCAAACATTGTTGGCGCAACATATACAGATAATACTCTCAATGCATGGGCTCACTGGAAATGGAACTATGCAAGTACACCAGGAAGTGGTACTGGATTCGTAGTTTCTGATCATGGTGTGACGAGCATCGTAAAGGTGGGTGGGGCAAATGGGAGATTCACAGTTACTCTTAATCTTACAAAACCGGATGGAACTGCAATTACAGCTCCTCAAGATCTTTGTGTAACAGTAACCCCTTGCAATGATGGCAACGAGGAGCAAGCATGTGCAAGCGTATTAGTAGTGTTACCTTCCCCGGTTACAAATATATTTGAAATTGATACAAATTTAATTGGAGGTTGCTCTCCATTAAACCATTCATTCATGATGCATGTAACAGGAAGGTATTAACAAAATGGAAATCATAGCCCGAAAGTATTCGATCATAAATTATTTTTTTTGTCGTGTAGAGAGTTCAAATAGGATCATACTTTTGGGCTATGTTTTATTAATTTTACTATGTAATTCAACTAATTGTTTTTGTCAATGGAGAAAAATATTTCAAGCAATTCCTGCTGATCGCCAAGTTCAATCTGTATATTTTAAAGAGTTTTCAAAGTTACCTCTTGATGGTTTTGTTTCTGTAGATGATCCGCTCGGAACAAGGTCTGAGTTATGGCACACCCTCGACGGCGGTTTAACGTGGAATAAATTAGACGTTCCTTCAACAGCGTCATCATCTTCCTTTACTTTTAAGGATTCTATTCACGGGTGGTTCTCCGGATGGAATGGTAATGGAAGTCCTGGGATTTTTAGGACAATAGATGGCGGTACTACATGGATATTTGTTACAAATGCATTATATGCTACAGGTATTACGTATGTTAAGGCAACAGATTTATTAATTGCTTCGGGGTTGCTTTTTATGCCTGCTTATTTCTACTCAAGTGACGGAATTAACTTTTTGAAAGGCCCTACAATTCCTGGTTTTAATAGTGGAGGGGCAAGTGTAACTTTTTCAGATGATCTTCATGGTATATTATCTTCTCCGTGTTGTGACCCCCCATGTCCAATTGCATACACGAGCGATGGCGGTTTAACATGGAATCTTACCCCTCGGATTTATTCTGAATATTTCGGACCAGTTGGAATAAAAGGCACAGCAACTTTTTTTGCAATCTCTGAATGTCCGCCTAATCCACGCAATCCAAATTTAGGCAAAGTCATGAGAACTGATAATGGCGGTATTGATTGGAATTTTCATTATTCTTACCCAATTAATACTGAATTTCCAATAACCGGCACAATGCAATATGGAACGAACATTTCTCTTTTTTTTCAAACCACAGTTTATGGCAGTGAGGGGATCATGATGTCAACGGATAGCGGGAATACATTTCATTCTATTTGTGGTCCTATAAACGATTTAGATACCCGTTTCTACGTTCGCGATAGCTTTATATATGCAGGGGATAAGCAAGGCGGACTTTGGCTCAATACAACTGGCATTGGCTCGAATTCCACTCCACAATTTTCCGTACAAAAATTGAATTTTTCAACTCCCGGTTGTAAGCAATTTGATACAGCACTCACCTTCACCTTCTTCGATTCCTGCAATGGTATTCAGGCAAAATTAGTCAGCGCATCTATTCAAGGCTCGAATAGTTTTTCATTTTCTTCTCCATCAGCCATTCCACGGATAATTCATCCTGATGATTCACTCATGATCTCTTATAATCCGCAAACTGCCCAGCGCGATACTGCTGCGCTTCATCTGAAATTTCATCTTGGTTGGAAGGATTTCGATACGACGATTCAGCTTTTCGGCTCAGGCAGAATTCCGAAGGAAACGGTGCAATTTATTCCGCAGCAGAAAAGCTATAGCGCAGCCACAGGCGGCATTGCAAGCATTGGCTGGCTGCCGGATAAGAATATATCAGGCAGAAATCTGGATAGCATCTCCTTCGATCTTCTTTATAATACTGATCTTCTGGATTACCGGAATATTTCAACAAGCATTCCGGGAGCGAGCGTTGAGCTCAGTCCGTATCTTTCTTTATTTGTGGAGAAGGGGAAGAAGATTGTTGTTCGCGGAGCGAATATGACGCTTGATTCAACAATCCCAATCATCACCTTCAATGCGATGGCAATGGTAGCTAAAACGCAAAGAACCGCGGTCACCATGACAAATCTCCATCTTAATGGCGGCGATCAAGCGTTTCATGATTGCATTCTCTCTGCTGATACATCGGTTACCGAATTTAGAGCCATTGATATTTGCGGAGATTCGACGCTCAGGAATTATCTTCTCGGCATTCCTCCATTACAGATCACCTCCATCCGCCCGAACCCTGCGCAAGATGAGATCGAGATAAATTTGCGATCAGCTATAGAACAGCATGTTACCATTGAGATCTTTGATGCCTTAGGGGAGAATAAATTATCGGATAAGAAAAACTTGATGAAGGGATCAAATACAATTCATCTGAATACAAAAGGTCTTTCTTCGGGTATGTATTTGGTGAAGATAGGGGAATTCAGCCAGAGTTTAGTTATCAGCCGATGATCTTAGGGGCATGCTGCACATGCTTCTTTTTAGTTTATAGGTAAAATCGAGTATTGCACGCTCAGCGTGCCCCTACGGAAGTTCATTAATCCTTCATAACCTGTGAAATTTCTCCGTATATTCGTCTCGGAGAATACACACATATTAGCGTCACTATGGAATTATTATTCGAAGGCGATCATCACGATCATCCCTACGAACACGGGACAATATTTTGCATCGGTAGAAATTACGTTGAGCATATTCAGGAATTGGGCAATGAAGTGCCGAAGGATCCGGTCGTGTTCGTGAAGCCGGATTGTGCGCTTCGTCATGGCTCGTATAATATAGCGGAGTATCCGCCTCATACGCAGGCATTGGAATTCGAAGGTGAACTTGTACTGCTTCTTCGCGGCGGCGGTCGTGATATCCCCGCATTCGGCACAGCAGATATTATTGCCGGGTATGGGATCGGTTTGGATCTGACGATGCGCGATAAGCAAAATGAATTTAAGAGCAAAGGTTTGCCGTGGACGCTATCGAAAGGTTTTGACGGTTCGGCGCAAGTAAGCCATTTCATTCCGTTCGAATCTGCGCCGCCATTCGAAGAATTGGGATTCTCGTTATATATCAATGGCGAACTTCGCCAGCGAGCAACGACGAATCAGATGATCTTTTCGCCGGAGATGATGGTAAGCTATTTGTCGCGTACATGTTCTCTGAAGGCAGGTGATATACTTTTTACCGGCACGCCAAAAGGCACCGGACCACTTGCCATCGGTGATAAGATCGTCATGCAATTGCATACGCAAAAGCCCGATGAAGTACTGCTGGATTTTCATGTTGAAGTGATCGAGTGGCGTTAAGAGATCCGGAAAAGGAAGGTTGGTAGATAAAAAAATGAATGGAAAGTTTGCATACATTACAAAGAATCGTTCTTGCAGCATCAGCCCTTTATTTCTTTGGGTTAGCGGCATTTGTGCCGGGTTTGCTTCGGGGGCTGCGTCGCAAAAAGACTTCGGACTTCGGCTTCCAAACTTCGAACTTCCCCCTGGTAACTATTTTAGTTTGTGCACGGAATGAAGAAGATAATATTGATCGATGCCTGAATTCGCTTAGCGTAGTAAATTATCCGCCCGAACTTCTTGAAATTCTTATTGTCGATGATCATTCCGGTGATGCCACTGCGAATATGCTTGAGTCGTGGAAAGAAAAGCTTCCGAATCTAAAAACCATCTCGACCGTTGCTTCAGTGGTGCCTGAGCATCAGGGTAAAGTTAATGCGCTTATACAGGGCATGGATGCTGCTTGCGGAGAATTCGTTCTTATCACTGATGCCGATTGTTCAGTATGTCCGAATTGGGTGACGGAGCATCTCCGATGGTATAGTGATGATACCGGAATGGTATCGAGCATCACTGTGCTTGAATCAATGAAGCCTTTCAATATAGCACAGTCTTTAGAGATGACAGAGCTTCTGGGCCTTTCGATGGCGGCGATCAATTATAATATTCCTGTTTCGGTTATCGGAAATAATCTTTCGATTCGTAAACGAACCTATGAAGAGATCGGCGGCTATCGCAAAATACCATTTAGTGTAACAGAAGACGTTGCACTATTCCAAACAGTTTGGAATAGCGGTAAATGGAAGGTACGTTTTAAGGCGAATGACGATCTCTTGGTCAGAAGTAAACCTCCGGGAAATTACATCACCTGGTGGAAGCAGAAGCATCGATGGGTTATCGGCGGCAAGGATATTAAACTAATGGGCAGATTAATTTTATTGCTTGGTTTTATCGGAGCTTTTACGCTTATTGCCGCGCCATTTGTTCTGTCCCTGAAATTTGCACTTGCTGCTATTGCGATAAAGTTTATGGGCGATCTTCTTATCATGTATCCTGTACTTCGGGGCTTAAAACAGATGAAGCTTATTTGGTTTTTATTTGTCTATCAATTGTATCTTTTTTATTTTTTGATCTGCGTTCCGATTCTGTTCTTTCAAAAAGATGTAAAATGGAAAGGAAGGATTTATCATACATGAAAACCATTATTGGGATTTGCCTTATTGTCTTTGCAGCATCTTCATTACATGCGCAAAATGATTATACAGCTTATAGATGGAAAGATCATTGGGTTCCGACTTGGATGGAAATGCGAGGCTCATTTCTTGAACCGAACCGCTTTGCAACGGTATTCGATTTTCAGCCGCGCTGGCTGCGTCTTGAAGCAGGATATGGCGCTGAAGTTCTCCGGATTTCAAGCGTTGCCATTGGCGCTGAAGCACTTATCTGGAGTGGATTGAAGGCATATTCTGATTTTAGGTTTCCGGTGCAGACGGCTGATTATTTCTTCGGAATTTATAGCATTTTTCCACTTCCGCTTTGGGGAGGAAATCTCAGACCTTGGAGGATGAGATTCCGGGTAAGCCATATTTCCTCACATCTTGTCGATGGCACGCAGGGTTCTGTTATAGGCGGATCGAGCAGTCGTTTCAGTAGAGAGTTTGTTTCGCTCGAATCACTTTTTGATGAAACGGAGCGATCAAGTTTTCGGCTTTCTCTGGGCGTAAAATTTATTTTTCATCAGGTTCAGAATATCGAACAGCAATTCCAATTTCCCGGAGTGCTTGATTTTATTGTCTATAATGATCAGGGCAACCAGCTTTTTGCAACGCTCAGCACTGCTGCCGGTCCGTCGCTTGCTCTGTATAGCGCCGGCGTTACTTTCCGCCATACAACATCCTGGAATTCGATCTCCGATTTCTATGGAGAATACCATACGGGAAGAACAAGATATGGTGCATTGGGAAGCCTTAAACAGGATGGATTTGAAATTGGAATCCGCATCGGTGCTGCGAAGGAATTAGAGACGAATAAATAGTAAGAGCTGATAACCGGTTCAGGTAAGCTTTTAGTAAAATTTCGAATGTTTTCCTTATGCATCTTGTTCTCACAATTCTAAAATTTATAACAAATTACATTAATTATTCTATGCTCTCAAACCTATTAGGCATTATACTTATGGCTCCGGCACAAGGCGGCGATCAAGGATCAAGCGCCATCTCTACTGTCGTCATGTTCGGCTCCATCATTCTAATTTTTTATTTTATGATCTACCGCCCGCAGCGTAAACGTCAGAAGGAACGCGAAACCTTAGTATCGAAAATGGAAAAAGGCGACAAAGTAATTTTAGCAGGCGGAATGCACGGCACCATCAGCGCTATCGAAGATACTACACTTCTGATCTCCGTTTCGGATACGACCAAGATCCGTTTTGAAAAATCATCGGTTAATACGGTTGTACCGAAATAAAATTTAGAATGTCATTGCGAGGAGTCGCAAAGCAGCGACGAAGTAATCTCCTGAGATTTATGTCATTCTGAGTGTAGCGAAGCGTAACGAAGAATCCCGATAATCGTCGCGAGAACCTTCTCAACTAACATCACCGGATTCTTCACTGCGCTGCCATTTCTGTGGGAGTGGCAGAATGTTCAGAATGACACTTGTTTAACAAGGATTGCTTCTTTGGAGAAGCCCTCCTCACAATGACAGATTGAAAAAGTTTATGCTCAACACAATCGACGAAGCCATAGCGGATATTAAGCAAGGCAAACTTGTGATCGTTGTCGACGACGAAGATCGCGAGAACGAAGGCGATTTTATTACTGCTGCCGAAGCGGTAACTCCGGAGATGATCGCTTTCATGCTCAAGCATTCGAGTGGTATAATTTGCGCACCTCTCACCGAAGACAGAGCTATCGAACTCGATCTTCCAATGATGGTTGATGTGAATACTGCGCGGCATGGAACACCGTTCACTGTAAGCATTGATTATCTTCACGGAACATCAACAGGTGTTTCCGCTAATGACAGGTATCTCACCATTCAGGCACTAACAAAAAAGAAAACCTCGTCGCGTGACTTCGCACGTCCGGGTCATATTTTCCCGTTGCGGGCTGCTGAAGAAGGTGTACTGCGCAGAGCAGGGCATACGGAAGCGGCAGTTGATCTGGCAAGGCTTGCAGGATACAAGCCAATAGCAATGCTTGTCGAAGTCATGAACGATGACGGGACAATGGCAAGGCTGACTGATCTGAAAAAATTTTCCAAAGAGTTTGGAATGAAACTCATTTCGGTACAGGATCTTATTAAGTATCGTACCGAACGCGAAAAACTTATTGAGAAAATCGTTGAAGTAAATTTACCGACCTATTATGGTGAATTCAGACTTCATCTCTATAAAAATAAAGTTGATGGCAAAGAACACATCGCATTAACGAAAGGTGATGTTGCCGGAGAGCCTGTTCTTGTCCGAGTGCATTCCGAATGTTTTACCGGCGATACACTTGGCTCATTACGCTGTGATTGCCAGGACCAGCTTCATGCGGCAATGATGATGGTTGAAAAGGCAGGACGTGGAATTGTTCTCTATATGCGTCAGGAAGGGCGTGGCATAGGTCTTGCCAATAAACTTAAAGCGTATAAACTTCAGGAAGAAGGGGCAGATACTGTAGAAGCAAATGAAGCTCTCGGTTTCAAAGCTGATCTTCGCGACTATGGAATCGGCGCGCAGATTCTTGTCGATCTTGGAGTACGCAAGATGAAGCTCCTGACGAATAATCCGAAAAAAATTGTTGGCCTTTCCAGTTACGGGCTTGAAATAGTTGATCGCGTTCCGATCGAGGCACAATCAAATGAAAACAACGCATCATATTTAGAAACCAAGCGTAAAAAGCTCGGGCACATGATAGGTGCAGATTCCCATAGTGTAGAGCAGGTATTGAAGAATTTGATAGAAGAAAAGCGGTAAAGGGAACAGAACCGTGTTAAAAAGGCTTTCATATTAAACGAAAGATTTATCCGAAGGTATCTTTTCACAACATGCGAAAAGATGCCTTCTTTTATTATAGGTTTGCAGGTATGGCAGAACATTCGAAATTATATGTTACCAAGGAGCGCCTTTCAGAGATCGAAGCAGAGCTTCGAAATCTCAAAGTTCATGCTCGTAAGGAGATAGCCGGCAAAATTGCCGAAGCGCGTGAGCAGGGTGATCTCTCCGAAAATGCTGAGTACGATGCTGCTCGTGAAGAGCAAGGGCTATTGGAACTTCGCATTCACAAAATGGAAGTAAAGCTGATGCATTCGACGATCATTGATGAATCGGAAATTTCAATTGATAAAGTGGGAATGCTGACGAAGGTCAGAGTACTCAATAAGAAAACGAAGAAAGAGGCAACATATCAGATCGTTTCAGCCGAAGACGCCGATTTCGAAGGAGGAAAAATATCAGTATCTTCCCCTATCGGCAAAGCACTTATGCACCATGTCATTAATGATAATGTGCAAATAAAAGTACCTGCCGGAGTTTTAGAATTCAAAATTCTTGAGATTTCAAGGTAGTTCGTTGAATTTTTAATTTTACATCTTTAATTTTTAATTATATCCTGCCCGGATGGCGAAATTGGTAGACGCAGCAGATTCAAAATCTGCCGCCGGTAACGGTGTGTCGGTTCGAGTCCGACTCTGGGCACATTAAATTACTTTTCCGACGGCATATCCTCCGAATGCAGCGATAATACTTAAAATATTTGAGGCTGAGATGTAGATGACTCCGCGAAGAATTTCACCTGATTGAAATAAGCTGAGTGATTCATAGGAAAAAGTAGAAAATGTTGTGAAACTTCCGATCACTCCGATAGTTAGAAATAATTTTGCGGAATCACCGATGTAATGTCTTTCTCCGGCAAGCATCATTACCAGTCCTAAAAAAAATGAGCCAATAATATTTATCGCAATGGTTGACCAGGGAAAAGATCCTGCATCCGGCGAAGAAAAAGTAACTGAAACACCGTAACGCAAAAGCCCGCCGATCATTGCGCCGATAGCTACTATTACATAGTTCATAGGATATTTATTCCTCCTTCGATTTCTTCACAATATCCCATAGCTTTGAGACAAGTTCGGGAATATTTTCTCCGGTGACGGCACTGACGATCAGAGGTTTTTTTCTATCGAAGGTTAATTTCGTAAATGCTTTTACATCTTTAGGCGAAAGAGCATCGGCTTTTGTGATGAGCACCATTTTCGGTTTTTTCATCAGCTCTTTACTAAAAGACTTCAACTCTTTTTTCAATACATCATAAGCATCTTCAGGAGATTGAAGGGTATCCGATCCATCGAGAAGAAAAAGTAAAATGCTTGAACGCTCGATATGGCGGAGGAATTGCAGCCCAAGACCCTTGCCTTCACTGGCTCCTTCGATGAGTCCCGGAATATCTGCTACTACGAAGGAACGGTGCTCTTCCGGTGCCTGAACAATACCAAGATTTGGAACAAGTGTCGTAAAAGGATAATCGGCGATTTTCGGCCGGGCCGCGCTGATGACGCTGATCAGCGTGCTTTTGCCTGCGTTGGGAAAACCGATGATGCCAACATCGGCCAGCAGCTTGAGTTCAAACCGGA
>JANYLL010000033.1 GCA_025357895.1 Ignavibacteriota bacterium | reverse complement strand
GTACATTCTGAGTTGACAGTTTACAGTTAACAGTTTACAGTCAACAGATTTTTTCTGTTAATCGTAAACTGTGAACTGTCAACGTATGAATTATTTTTTTACTGCCCCATTTTTCATAACAGCACTATCAGGTGCCGCTGTTGCCATTCCGAGCGAAAGCTTGAGGGAATCGACATGCTGCTGTAACGCTTCGAACTCGACTGCCAGACTTGTGCCGGCAAGATCTCTTCCGTAACGTTTGAAGAACTCATCATAGAGTGCTACTGCCTTCTGCTTGTCTCCTCTTTTCTCAGCCATCATAGCCTCGACTTCGAGGATACGGAATTGGAATCTTCCCTGATCCTGAGGATTTTTGACAACCTGCGCCAAATGCTGCAAGATCGTTTGAGCTTTTTCAATATCACCGGTGGCGATCAATCCTTCGGCATAAAGCACATGACCTTGCATCTCTCTTCCTGATAATTGAGGAAGATTTGCAGTTTCGTTATATTGATTTTGAAGATCAACCAATGCATACTTTTGGAATTTCTTTGCTTTTTCCGCGTATCCGATCCTGTTAGCAAGCTGAGCAGTAAGCGGCATGATCTGATCGTCATAGTGTACTCGCTCAGGCGGAATAACACTATCAAGCATATCCAGCGCTTTTTTGGCTTCGGTGATCTTCCCGACATTTGCAAAATGATCTGCCAGAGAATAATACGTCTGCTGGAATGAGAAGAACGGTGCGAAGTTCGTACGGTCTTCATTGCTCCAGCGTGCCTGCGGATCGCGAAACGTATTCAGAAGATATCCGCGATGTGGTGTTTGTACCGGAGTCGTCACGAGATTAAATGCGGCTTCAGCGCAGACATCTTCACGAAGCCCTCTTCCGCCGGATTGCATAATAGGTGTGACGCGCTGCGACATACCTTCGGATACGATAAACGGCCGCAAGCCCACAAGATAATTATCCTGAACGAACGGAGCAAAATAGATCGGACGAACATTGATATTCGCCTGAACGATCGAACGAACGAGCTGATCGGCAACCATAACGATGTAATCATCTTTTCCGCGCTGCATCTCGCCTCGGAAATTCCATGTCATTACCCCTTCAGTTGCATTCGGATTTCCTGTGAATTGCTGCATTGTTGCCGCAGTCACTTTTACTGATTCCGGCTTCATCTTATCCTGATAATAATGAACGCCAAATTCCGAATCATCAGGTGCATCGAGCACTTTATCCTCAAAGCCCGGCAGATCAACTTTTTTGCCGACTCCCCAGACATCTTTTTTCAGCTGCTTAATATACCAGCTCATATTCCCGAGAGAAAGATTGACAATGCGCACATCACGGCGAATGCCATACACATCCTGCGCGCACCAGAGCGGGAAGGTATCGTTATCGCCGGCTGTGAAAAGAATTGCATCTTTATCACAGCTTTGCAAAACGTTATAGGCATATTCCAGAGGAATATTATTATGCGCTCGGGAGTATTCACGCCACTTCGAACTCTGATCGAATGTTTTCCCGCTTGCCATACCCGCAAGACCGATACATTGATTCAGCGGAATAAGGACCATCGCAGCGGCGAATGTTCCGCCGATAAGCGCAACGCTGCCCTGATTTCCTATTGCTATCGGTGTATCAGTATTTTCATCTTCGCCGGATTTTAATTTTTTCGCGCGCAGCATTTCCATGATACCTGTGGCGCCGATGCCTATCCACATGGCATAGAGATAGAATGCTCCGACGTAAAAATAATCACGTTCGCGAGGCTGCGGGTCCTGCTGGTTTTGATACCATGCCGTTGCCCAGCCGAAGAGAATGAACGCTCCTAAAATAGTGAGTGCTCGTTTCGGGTCTCGCTTGAAATGCCAATAGAGACCGAATAATCCTAAGATAAATGGCAAGCCCCATGTCTTTGACCAATCCACTCCTGAGCCATCGGCTTGATTTACTCTGCCTACAAAATTCCAGAGCAGATAGCGATTATACATCTCATTTGTCTGGTATTTGAAAAAGAAATCCCAGTTGCCTGTATAATTCGTAAATGTCGGATCTTCTTCATGCGGACGTTCCTGATCGCCCACCTGACGAGGCCATGGCGGACGGTATCCGTATTGATCACGATTAATAAATTCGGTGATGGTTTTGAAACTGCTTGCATGATGCTGGTTCATCGGCGGTTCTTGCCCTGCACGAACGATGATCATGTAATAGGTTGAGTAACCGAAGAAAAGCAGGAATACTGACCACAAGCATAAATTCAGCAAAGCTTTTTTCTCGCGCTGAGAATAGATGATGCCGATCACCGTTCCGACTATCAGCGCATATCCGGTAAGCTGCGAGATCATTGCATTCGGGCTCGGAGCCATTTTTCCGGCAATACCTCCGATGATGTAACGAGCGAGGAATGCTAAACCGATCTGCGTATAAGTTCGCTTGGAAACTCCGAAATATCCTTTATCCTTGGTGGCTGTCGCTTTTGTCGAAGCGTTATATGCCCAGACAACCACTGCGGCTCCTATAACTCCATACGCCGTTGTGATCGCACCGCCTCCGAGCAATTCGACTAATTCGGATAGAACGAGTTTGAATGCAATAATAAATGCTACACACGATGAAAGCACCATAGCGAACCATGATGCAACGGTCGTATCTTTTCTGCGACGGTAATAGATCAGCATAAAGCATGGGAACACGGCAAGCAATGCTAATTGATGGACGCCGAGCGAAAGACCGATCACGTACGCAACCAAGAGCAGATATTTTTCTGAATGTTCTTCTTCGGCATGATCGTACCAGACAAGCATCAGCCACGGAATGATAGAAATAAAGAGCGAGCCGAATGCATACACTTCGCATTCGAGTGCATTGAACCAAAAACTATCGGTGAAGCAATAGGTCAGCGCAGCGATAAGTGCGCCGCCA
>JANYLL010000029.1 GCA_025357895.1 Ignavibacteriota bacterium | reverse complement strand
CGAAAATTTTCGCGTCTTTTTTTTCGTATATTGGGGTTTGAGTGATGGGCACCTATGCCTTCGGCAATTAAAAATTAAGAATGTAAAATGTAAAATTGGGTGAGAGCAGGGATACAGGTGAAATACAATGTGGATAAATTGTTAATAAAAACTGTTTTGAGCACCTTGACAACCGAGAGAAAATTTCGTATATTTGCATAGTGAGCTACAACCACATAGTAAAAATAAGCAGAGTCCGCCTTCATGGCGGACTCTTCGGTTTAAAAGGAGGTTTTGCGTGTGCGAAATGTTATGTGATTCAAGATAAAGGACTTACAAGGGCTTCAGGCTATGGATGATCTGGGGGTAATCGAGAAGAAGTACTTGCGCTTAACACAGATAACTATAAAATTTCAGTTAACGGTGGCAGAAGTACACAATCGTAATGAAATAAAGGGTTATCTGGTGAAGATGAGGCTCAGGTGGAATAAATGACCTACGGTGTAACAATCCGAAAATGGCTGAGTTTTTAATGCGTAAAGCGACACTTAGCCCCCGCGCTTTACATGGATTTTCTTTCAAGCGGTATTACCGGTTGCGTTGTAACGATAGGTCGCAAAAACGTCCGGTAATGCTGCTTGGAAAAAGGGGGCAAATTCAAGCGAAAAGTTAAAAGCGAAAAGCGAAAAGCTAAAACTTAACTGCCGGAGTTGTGCCGGCGATTTCTAAGCCCCCTTATGAAACACTTAGTAACACCGCGGCTCCTGATGCGCCCCTTCGTTGAAAGCGATTTTGACGATCTTTTCCGCCTTTATAGCGATCCTGAGGTAATGGACCTCGTTCCTCCGTTTCGTCCCCTAACCATGGAGGAAACAGCCCTTTCCCTTGAAAAAATGATTGGGATTTTTGCGAAGTCCGGTTATGGCGACTTTGTTGTTATCGAACGGAAAGAAAAACGTGTTATCGGCAAATGCGGTTTGCAGCAGCTTGAAAATAGCGGGCGTACGGAACTGCAATTTACCTTTACCCATAACGCATTAGCAAAGGGCTATGCCCTAGAAGCTTCGATGGAAGTACTTCGCTCCGCCTTTAATGATTGGGGATTAGAAAAGATCGTTGCCGTTGCCCACATGAATAACAGGCATACTCTGCAGGTTATCGAAAGAATTGGAATGCATTATGAACAATACTGCAGGTTTTATAATAGCGAGATGGTGCTCTATTCGCTTGAAAAACCAAAAGATAGCACAGACAGCATTTTTGAGCCAAATTATCAAAACAGTCCAAGATTTACTCTCCATGAAGTGTAACAAAATCATGTTTTCGGGGTTATTATAAGGGTATAAACCGTGCCCCCACTTATGACCGGCGAGATCGTTCAAAGAACGACCTCGTTTTCTCGCTTGTTTATTAAAATTACGATACATTCATTTTGTTGCGGCACGTTCACGACCCCATGCACATCGTTACAAGTCAAAAGTCAAGAGTACAAAGTCAAAAAAAATATTCCGTTTTGACATTAAAACTCGCTGCGTTTCTTTTTATTTCTCTGATATCCGGTTCCTCAGTTTATGCGCAATGGCGCATTCCTACTCCGCGTGATACAGTAACTGTTCCGGCAAATCAAAAAACGTTTGTTTCTTCGAAGATCACTCTTACTACGCAAGTGGAGATGTGGCTCTCAACTTCAAGGACGTTTACTGAAAATGACGGGTCCACAACATTCGGTATGGATGCTGCCTATACCTATCTTATCAATGGAAATAGTTTAATTCCTGAAGCTCTTAACCCTGCAACGTATTCCGGCAAGACCCATAAATATGTTTTTGCCGTCACAACGATTGCGGGTTTAGTAGAAAATAAATTCAGCCCCCTGGAAAATACGTATCAGCAGAGCCATGTTTATACGTCGAGGGTATTTAGTCAGGGCAATAAATTTCAGTTTCGGATGCTTGCCGATAAAGACGCCGACTATCCCGGTGCTACCGGCGCATTGAATGTAAAAATGGCGAGGTGGACCGCGGGAATAGCGATCGAGAATGTAAACGTAAATTTTGGAAATGTCCTGATCGGCAATCCTTCAACTATTTTAGATTCTCTGGCAAGTTACGGTCTTGATCCGCTGCAGATCGATAGTATAAAATTGGTTGATACTTCCGGAGACTTTAGTTTTGTTTCTGAGCGCTATAATAGCTTTTCGCTTCCGACCGAACAAACTGATGAATTGAAGATCACTTTTTCGCCGAGCAGCCGCGGGCAGATCAGTGCTGAACTTCATATCTATTCCCATAATGCAGATCCTGCAAGCAGATATAGAGTGATCACGTTAGCAGGTTTTGGGAGCGCACCTGATTTTGGCGTTGGTCCGCATCAATGGGATTTTGGTAAAGTGCGAATCGGATTTCCTAGGATTGCAACAACGCAAATATCGAATGCTAAAGGTAACGCAACATTAACAGTTACCAATAGCTCTAAATATTTTCAATACCAGCCCGCTCCGCCTCCGAACGTTTTTTCGTTTGCACCGCTGACAATACTGCCGATGGATATTACCGCAGGAAGTATCGGCCAGGTAAGGACACTCTTTAGTCCGAAGGCACGAGTAAAATACGCCGGCACCTTAGAACTTCGGGGTAATAACGTTAAACCTGATTCCGTACAATTTATCGGCGAGGGCGCTGAGCCTATTCCGGAGTTAAGTCCTGTATCAAGGAACGGAGTACTAAATTTTGGAATTGTTTATAATGGTAACAACTCTCAGCAAACACTGACATTAACGAATAAGGGTAATTGGCCGCTTTCAGTTATTATTGCACGAATTTCAGGTGCTTCTTCTGCCGTATTTACATTCAGCCCCTCAGAGCCGGAGTTTACGTTAGCGCCGGATTCAAGCAGGACATTTACTATTTTCTTCCATCCGGGTACCGGACAGGATAGTTTACGTCTGCAAGATTATTTTGAATTAGTCTATGATGATTTTACGATAGATACTGTCCTTCTCAGAGGAATAGAGATCGAACCACAAGTTCTTTCATCTACAAAAATCTGTGATTTTGGGAAAGTAAGAATAGGTGCTCAAAAAGATAGCGTTGCAACGATCCTCAGAAACATCGGGAATATCCCGATCAATTTACAGGAAGATGAAGTTCTGCCAAGCGGACCGTTTAAAGAACTTGGTGTCGTTGGTGTCTTGCATGCTCTTGAGCAGAAGCCCGTGAACATCAGATTTAAGCCGATTGTACCGGGACCTGCAGGAGCCTATTACTTTTATGCAGCGAATGGAAAACGTGACTCTGTTCTGCTTATCGGGATTGGCGCTGTTGCTAAAGCTATATTTACGCCTGCATTTTTAGATTATGGTATTGTGCCATCGAACAAAACCCGAACGTTAACAACGACTCTCAAAGACTCCGGGGATTATCAGTTACGGGTGGTTCGTATGCAGATAACAGGACCGAATGCTGGTGATTTCAAAATTATTTTACCTTCTCAGACTCCGTTTAAGCCATTTACGCTCGAACCTGATTCAACGATCAATATAACCGTAAGCTTTTTTACTAATGCCTTAACAGGCTTAGTGCATCAGGCACAGTTATGTGTGTATTATGACGATAGCACAAGCAATTGTATTCCGTTGCAGGCGATCGAAGAAGCACAGTATCTGCAATTCGGGCAAAGCG
>JANYLL010000425.1 GCA_025357895.1 Ignavibacteriota bacterium | reverse complement strand
CAGCCTTTGTAAAATAGATCGTGAGCTTTCCGTTGCGTGTGTCGCCCCATGTTGCGCAGATCGAGTCATGGACGATCGCCGTACAATGAAAATCATTGTATGGATGATCAGGAACTTGATTGTGAGGAGCAGTCATAGCGGAAAAACGGATATTTTTGCCGAATGATTTTCCAGAACTTATTCCGGTTTATAATAATAGAGCGATGTAGAGCATGCTAATCTTCCGTGATTCCCATAAGTAAATCCATAGTTCAGAATTGTTGAATCGGAAGATGCAAGAACGATAACGGGGCGCGGTCCGATCGCATCCAGACAGAGATAACTATTCGGTGCGGAATTCCATGCTTCGGAAATATGAAATCCAATATTACATAAGGATTGAAGCAGCGAATCGAAATTTACATTATAAGTACTATATGTATAAGCCCTTGCTGAATCGGCAGGAAATTTTCTTTGCAGCGCAGAATCCTGTGCAAGCAGCGTTTTAGAAAAAGTACAATGCGACTGCACAGCAGTTGTATTGTTGCTATGACAGCCGATAGTTATGAGAAATAATGTTGTAATGCAAATGACAGGTCTCATGATTCTAAAGACACATTTAGTAAGCTAAAAGTTACATCATACTATTTTACAATCGTGATCATCTTTGTCGAAACGGCATCCCCAGCTTTCGCTCTTAAAAAATAATTTCCGGCAGCAAGTATCTTGCCTGAAAGTTCAACGATGTGACTTCCCGAATCATAAAAACCGTGAGCAACTTCAGACATTTTCTCTCCAAGCACATTATACAATTCGATGGTGACTTCGCTTCTCATCGCAAGTATGAAACGAATAGTCGATAATCCGGAAAATGGATTCGGATAATTCTGTTCAAGTTCAAATGATTGTTGTATTACTTGACCATTTGTTACCGCATTCGTGGGAATATTTCTAAAAACGCCGCCGCCTTGTGTTGAGACGATCACACGCCCGTCGCTTTGGCGAGCATCAATCGATTCCACAATCAAATTACCTATCGTCGTAGGCGCTTCCTGAACCCAGATCGTTTGCAAGCCATTGATCTTTGTCGTTGAATATAATCCGACACTCGTGCCGACGTAATATATTGTGCCGTTTGTTGTATGAAGAATTTTCGCGCATCGTACCGATGGTCCTGATCCTGCACCATCGGGCAATTCTTCTAAATTGGCTCCGATAGCATTCCACGCTTTGCCTGCATCAGTCGTGTGAAAAAGACTCTGTATATTGTAGTTCGAAAAAACGACGATGATCTCATTAGCGTTGCCGGGGTCAACTTCTATTCCGGCTACAAATCCATTCTTAGGAAAATCTGCCCCTGAAATATCTTTTAACTCTGGCGTCTTACCTGACGCGTTATCAACTTCAAAAACTTTTCCTACACTTGTTCCAAAGAAAAGTCTGTCCTTTGTATCAGTCGCAAACCCAAATGTCGTGATAAAACATTGTAATGGATGAAGTGCATTTGCTACATTTGTGAGTTCGGTCCAATTCGGTAAAAGATTGCCTGATTGAGTGGGGAGTGAGGAAATTTTATCAAATCGCCATAAGTGATCGGTCTCGGCTTCATAAAGTTCATTGCCAATATTCGGTTCGAGAATATAATTCGTAAAAAAAGTTGAGATGCTAAGATCAGATGTGGGTGGAAGACGTCCGATATAAGAAATAGATTGACCATCATTATAAAAACATTCAATATTGCCGCCTTGGGATGACCCAAAGAGCTGCGCACCACCATTTGTAACAGCAGTTGTCATGCCATCGCCTCCGGATACAACAAACCACGGATCACCAAAGAGCGGCGATTGCGTAGCATAGGTGCTATTATCCTGCAAGCCGCTTATGATAAAATTGTCGTTAGGTGTGCCATGATCAAGTGAAGAGTGATAAACTTGTGCAGATGAAAGTCCATTATTAAAACTGATCCACGTATTGTCATCGACGATAAAATCATCAAGTTTATCAAGGCCTCCGTCATTGGCAACGAAGAGAGTTGAATGATTCGAACGTGAGAAAAGCAAGGCATGCATATCCGGATGCAGGGTACCGGGCTGCATAGTATAAGGATATCCACCGATCTGGATAAAGCTTGAGGGCTCTTGAAAACCATCTGTCGAATAATACAGATTTGTGCCGCCGACAAATACTGTATTGATATCATTCGGTGATACGGCAAGAACGAGAGCATATCCCCCTAATGATTTATAATGATTAAGCGGATCATTATCAAAGGGGACTGTACGCGATTCCCACTTGCCACCCGACCCGCTCCCATCGCCTGAAAAGAAGGAATATTTTGAAAGTGAATTTTGCGTGACAAATTCCGTATCAGCAAATTTCCAATCATTGGGAGTTTCAGTTAGGTAATAGAGAACATTGTCATTCGATTCAGAAAGAGCGAGTCGTGAACGTCGTATGAGTTTTGGTAATATGCTGCCGGATATATTTGCCCACTTCAATCCATCGGTCGAGCGCCAGACTCCTTGATGCGGAGTAGTTGTTCCGTCATACGCGCTGCCGATTGCAGCATAGAGCGTTCCACCGGAACCGCGAACGATCTCCGAATTAAAACATTTCACTGAATCGCCACCAAGGACATTCGTCCAGGTCGCTCCGGCATCGGATGATCGCATAATGCCGCCATAGCATGCAGCATAGATAACATCTTGCTCCAAATTATTAGGATCAAGTGCAAGATTCCAGATGCCGGTGAAATTTACAGCGGCACTATGCTTGCTTGTTGTAACCGTTGCAGAAAGAGAATTCCATGATGCACCGTTATCGGTGGATTTATAAATTCCGTTACCCCAGGAATGTGTTCGGATATTGCTTGTTTCGCGGCGCCCTGTCGTGCTGAGTAATTCGCCTGTGGAATAATACCATGTGTTTTCTTTCCCTTTACGAGTATCCTGCACAATTGCGCTAACGGATTGCTCATCATTGGGAAGCGTAACTTTTACCCATGATTGCCCAGTATCGATCGATCTCCATACTCCTCCGGAAGCAGCGCCGGCAAGCATATTGCTTTCATTTAATATATCGATCCCAATGGCTTGTATTCTTCCTGATTGATTTGCAGGTCCTATAGGCTGCCAATCGAAAGCAACAGGGGCATTGATCATAGCACCGAATGGATTGTGCTTCGGTAGTTTTGTAGCAAATTCAAATTCTTTCTGCGCAATACCGGAAGGGATCTCATTCGTCTCCGGATCACGAAGGCGGAGGTAGTCATATTCTTCGCGTGCAGCTGGGTCATCAGGATATGGCTCGCTTTGCTTTTTTATTTGCGCGAAAGAGCCGGAGTTATTACTGAAAATTATGACTGCTGCGAGGAAAAGGGTTATATGTCTCATCGGAAATTTTTTATGTACTACATAAAGATACATCATTTTCGAATGATTAATTCATATAGTGATGATTTTTTAGGTCAAAAATAAGGTTTGAGAAATCAGTGAACTCAAATACTGAATTATCGTTTATTTAGTCGCACTCACTGATTATACTGATCGTATTTCGGAGCAGCAGGCAACTTCTGCACTGTTTTATCCCGTTAAGCCGGGGTTCCAGTCATTACGAGATCGGATTGCTCAGAGGGTGTTCTATTTTTTTATTATCCTATGGAATTCGGAAGAGTAGAGCCGAGTGAGCTAAACAGCATTGATCATTCGCTGCCAAAAGAATCTGTGAAGACGAAAGCTATTTTAAAGGCGACGAAAAGCAAAAAGAAAGGCGATGTGCATTTTGGCTGCGCGAAATGGGGACGGAAAGAATGGGTCGGGCTTTTGTATCCGGAAAAGACAAAGGAGAAAGATTTCCTCGCTAATTATGCAAAGCATTTTAATTGCATTGAACTCAATGCCACTTTCTATCAAATTTATCCCACAGCAAAAATAGACGCTTGGGCTAAAGATGTCGGGAAAAATTTTCTTTTCTGTCCGAAGTTTAACCAAAGCATTACGCATTTCCGAAGGTTAAAGAATTGCGAAAATATTACTTCAAGTTTTCTCGAATCCATTTCCGGCTTCGGCAAGAAGCGCGGTCCGTGTTTTTTACAAATGCCTGATAATTTCGGCACGAAGAATTTCGATGCACTGAAAGACTATTTACTTTCTCTTCCGAAAGATCTGGAAGTTTTTGTTGAAGTCCGGCATACTGACTGGTTCACAACGGAGTATCGTGATAAGCTTTTCGATTTTCTTGCTTCGAATAATAACGGATGGGTGACAACTGATACTTCAGGCAGAAGAGATTGCGTGCATACAGAACTCCCAATCCCAAAAGCTTTCATCCGATTTGTTGGCAATAATATTCACCCCACCGATTATCCGCGCATTGATGCCTGGATAACGCAGATCAATAAATGGCTGGAAGCCGGTATCAAAGATATTTATTTCATGATGCATCAGCACGATGAATCGAACACACCGATCATCAGCGAATACACTGTGAAAAAGTTGAATGAGGAATGTGGATTAGCTATTCCTATTCCAAAACTTTTGAATCAGCAAACATCTCTTTTATAACTTTCTCCCATTCCTCGGGTTTCTGTGTGCCGAAGAGGACTTTTCGTCCATCTTTTAATTCGAATTGAATTCCCATGTTGCCTTTTATAATATAGGCTTTCGCAGGAAATACGCCGCGGATACCCCATCCGCCAAACTCTTTTAAAGGAGAATATTTGCGAACATAAATTTTCGCAATATCTTCTTTTTCAACAAGATGCCAGTTCAAATGAAAGGGAAAATATTTGTAGTGAAAACCATCAGGATCAAGTTCCGTTGTTAATTTACAAAGTAAAAATAATACTGATACGCATAGAGAGGGAAAGAGTGAACCAAGGATAAACAGAAGATCATGATGAATGTTTGAGATGATAAAAGGTATATTTATTGCTGCTGTAATAGCAAGCCACATCCATTTGGAAAAAACCTGTTTTTCCGAACAGATAGGAAGCAAAACGGCGCGTTCATCTTTCATAGAGAAAGAAAAACACGCCTGAAAGTTAATCGTTCATCAGAAAAATGAAGATTTAAATTTTTGGTGGGGCGGACTTTTAGTCCGCCCGTCACCTTGCTAAAGGACAGGAATGTCCGTTATACTTACGCAGCCTGCTTTAATGTCACTGCCTGCTTATTTAGCTCTGCAGCAATTTCGATCTTTACTTCTTCGCCGACGATAATTCCGCCTGCTTCGGTAAGCGCATCGAATGTCATTCCAAAATCTTTGCGATTGACTTTGCCTGTGATCTCGAATCCTGCTGTCGGCACATTGCCGAAGCCGAGGATCGTACCATTATAAACGACATCGAGCTTCACCTCGTTCGTAATCCCGCGGATACTGAGATCACCGGTAACCGTATATTCACTGTTACCTTTGCCTATAATCGATTTCGAAACGAACGTCATTTTCGGATGTTCTTCTGCGAGGAAGAAATCTGCCGTTTTCAGATGTCCGTCACGCTGTTCATTATGCGTATTCACGCTATTGACATCAGCTTCGAAGCTGATCCTTGCATCTGAGAAATCCGTTTTTTCAGATTCAACAGAACCGCTGAATGTCTGAAAATTTCCCACAACTGATGAAACAACAAGGTGTTTCACCTTAAATTTAACCTCACTGTGAATGGGGTCGATAGTCCATGTAGCCATAATTTTCCTTTCCTAATAAATAATAAATAAATGTCGTAACATTATATGTATATACATACGTTATTTTACGGTAAAAGGTTTCACACCACTGGATTCATTTTTATCAAAGATGTAAATTCTTCGGAATTCGACTAAAAATGAGCTATTTTTGTATAAACAATAACATTTTTTGCTGTACTAATGGAATTCCCCATACTTGAAACCGAGCGACTCATCCTGCGCGAATGGACTATCGACCCCATTCACAGTGAGGTTAAA
>JANYLL010000402.1 GCA_025357895.1 Ignavibacteriota bacterium | reverse complement strand
CTTTCCCCATTTGTAAAAGCAACACCGACAATATCGCTCGATCAAAAATCTATTCAGAATATTTATACAGATATAATCGGCGATGATGTAGTTATTCCTATCACGATACTTCATACGGGCTCTTCAGTGAATGCAGAGTTCACAATTCATTATGATACAATTTCACTTATTTACCACGGCACATTTGATCTATCAAACGGCGACCATACAACCGGACGTCCTGATAATCATTCGGCAAGAATCACATTTAATTCAGAAATTGATACAGTCCTGTTCGCAAAATTTTCATTTTATCCTGTTGATTCATCCTGTACGCATATCATAATTGATTCGCTAAGAGGAGCAAAAAATACGATACAATGCTTCAGTATTCTCACTAATTCAACCGTAGCAGAGATCTGTTCACCAATATGATGCGGACGGACTACTTTAGCTCGGTTCACAAGATACGGAATGATGCCGCAACTTAGTATTATGCCTAACCCAACTGCCGGATCACTTACCATTAATATTTCTAAACCTTTAGGGTATGTGACTATCGCTATTGTTGATAAATTAGGGATTCCAAGAATGACACAAACTTCAGAATTATCTCCGACAAAGAGTGCATTACTTAACTTGGAATCATTGCCATCGGGATTGTATTTTGTGAGAGTATCGAGGCTAAATTCAGTGCTGCCGATCGTGTTGGAAAAATAAAGCGCAAGCAGTGCCTTGTATTTATTCAAACCCTCCGATCACCTTCCCTAAAGATTTTCTCAGAGCGTACCAAATAAATTGCAGCAGTTCTTCCTTCGGTTCGCGGCGGCGCGTTGTTGTGGCAGAAACAGCTTTGATATCATCTTTATCGAAATTGCTGGCGCGGAGGATAAAAAGATTTGCAAGAAAAGATTTTATTCCATTGAGCAGACCGCCGGATTGCCCGGGCTCCTTCGGCAGGATTTTCATTGATAGACCTTCATACTGCGGCGTGACTGTTGTCGTTGCAATACCATTATGGATCTTCATCCGCAAATTTCCACCGTCGATCATGCCGCCCGTTAGTTCTTTTCGCTCATTAGGAATAAGGAAAACATTCAGTTTTTTTGCATTTAATTTTCCTACCTTTGCTTCGATATTCATTTCAAGTTCGCTTTTTTCAAGTTCGTATTCTATGCTTGCCGAAACTGGTGCCTCATCTAAAAAAAGCGCCGATAGATATACATGTGTAGCCTTACCGCAATTCGCTGAGGATGTATCACTGCAATACGGAGATGCGATAATTTTAGCATGATCGAATGTCAGCACTCCGGCTTGTGTACTTCCCGGAGCTCGTTCGCGAATCCTGACCTTACCACTATCAAGGACGAGTGAATCAATGCTCATCGGTAAATGCAGTTCCTGTACAAGCTCATTTGGCAGTATAGCCGGCGGCGGATGAGGTTCTCGCGGTTTGCGCTTATCGGAATAGTAATCCATTTTCCATGAGCCAATCGTGCATTTGTGAATTTTAAGACTTTCTCCTTCCATCAGATCTTCGAGTCCCAAACCCTCTATGCGGATATTTGAGGAGCGAAACGTAATTCTGCCCCGAAGATATTTATAATGTTCTCCAAATTCTTCTTCACTATACTTTGGAATGATCGAAGCACTATCGATCAAAATAAGCGAATCAGATAGTTGTGCATGGATCGGACCCGCTTCCATGGAATAAAGAGAGTCATTCATATTATAGCGCATCTTCGGAAGATACACCTCAACATATTTTGAAAACATAAGCGGTTCATTTGCTATTGCTGCGCTATCTAACCGGAAATTCCCAAGATGTGCAAATGCACCTTCATAAATGGAATCCCCTTCGGTAAGTCTCAGTTTTTCAGGAACATAAATACGCATATTATCCAAAAAAACACTGTCGAAGGAAATAACGGGCAGATCATCGGGAAGTTTTTTCGAAAATGACGATGTATCAGGAGGTAATTTTTCTAATTTTGCGCGCCCATCAGAAACATCGGTTATATAAATATTCGGTGATCGCATTTCCAGCCGCGACATGAACGATCCATTTCCGCGCAACAGGGATAGAAGATGTAAGCCTTTGAGATAAACCGTATCCTGTTCCAGCCTTTCCAATGTCAATCCGGTCTCGTCTTTTCCATAGCGCACACGTCTGAGCACAAAATTTGTGCAATACATTACGCCGTCTTTATAGACGATCCTTCCGATACTCAGCCTGTACTGACCATGTGTAGCTGCTTCGATAGAAGATTGTAATTTGGCAGTTAAAGAGTCATTGAGCGCATCCTGAAAATAATAGGTATAAAATATCCATACGCCTGCTGCAAGGATTGCCAAGGCGCTCAGAAGAGAATAAAAAATCTTTTTTGCTGTAGATCTATTTCGCATACCCAATCTAAGGAAGGCAGATGCTTATGTAGGAACAAATATTTCAGGGTTGTCGTCTTCAATCAATACCTATTTAAATCCTCCGACTACATCTCCCAATGCCATCCTTACTCCGAACCAAAGGAACTGAAAAAACGATTCAGTCCGTGTTCGGCTCCGAGTGGCAGCACCTGTTTTCAAACTGCCCAACCAATTCGGATTGCTTCCGCGAAGCACAAATGTTCCGGCAAGAAGGGTTTTAATCTTTTCGGATAGTCCGATCGTTGCCTGTGCATCTTTAGGCAAAACTTTTACAGAAAAATTATGATACACCGGCAGAACAGTTGTCGTTGCAACGCCGGAATGCACTTTCATATCGATCTTTCCGCTTTCGAGAACTCCGTCTAATACTTCCAAACGCTCCAAAGGGATGAGCCATGGATTTAATTTCTTTGCATCAAATGAACCAAGGGTAGCATGTGCATCCATATCAAAACTTTTTTCGCCGAGAGGATAAGTGAACGTAGCCTTAAATGGAGCAGTGCCGAGGAAGAGAGCGCTTAAAGAAATTGTCGTCGGCTTCGTACCCCCCTGTTTTTTCGCATCTTTTATGATAGGTGAAATTGCGATCTGCACATGATCGAACTCTAGTGTGCCCTTCCCGGAGGCAATACGCTCATGCATTTTCATTCGTCCGTTCTCAAAAAGAACTGAATCCACCCTGATCTTGCCGGGAAATGAACTCAGAAGTTCATTCGGAAATAATACGGGCTTCGGATTCGGATCCATCGGACGGCGACGGTCTTCATAGGAATCAACATAAAATGAATGTATACTAAATTTATGAAATTCGATCTCAGCATTTGCAGCCGATTTGTTAAAATCTATGCCTTCGATACGCAGATCTGTGAAACGCAAATCGATCATCGGAGTCGCATACCGGTGTTTCGATGCGAAAACATCTTCGGAATATTTAGAATGGTAGGTCAACGAATCGAGTGTAACCAGTGAATCGGCAACCGATAGATGCAAATGTGAAACACCCAATACATAGCAGCTATCAGCCATACCATTTGGCAATCCCTTTATTGCAAGATCGATCCCTTTGCAATTAAACAGAGGCTGCTTTTTGAGCACATCGTTATCCAGGTGCATCCCAATGATCTTCACTGTTAAGCCGCTATAGGAAGAATCAATGCCCGGCGGCTTCGTTTGCTGCGGAATAAATACACGAATATCTTTTAATATAATACTATCGTAGGAGATAACCGGCATTCCACCCGGCATTTGTTTGGCGATCGGTGTTGTATCCGGAGGAACATTTTTTATTTCTTCTCTGCCTGCAGCAGCGTCAGTCAGATAAACCTTTGGACCATGGGCTTCCATTTTTTCCATGAATAATCCTTTGCCCATCAGTACATCAAAAAGATTCAGTCCGTCAAAATGAACGGAGTCGGCAGTAAGTTTTTTTACTGTCATCCCCGATTCAGTGCTGTCATATTTTTCGCGGATAAGCTCGACCTTCGTACAGTAGAATGAACCGTCCTTATATTTAACTTTGCCGATCTCAACCCTGAATAGACCATGCGTAGAGGTACGCGTCGCTTCTTTGACTTTTGAGTTGATAAGATTGTTGACGAAATCCTGCAAGAAAAAATTGAAAAAAATAAATGCGGCTAACCCCAGAAATACGATCACACCGCCAACGATATAAAGTATTTTTTTTGTCCTTGAAATTTTTATTTTCACCTTCTTTTCCATTACTTAAATCCCCCGACAACTTTACCGAGAGATTTTCTCAGCGATAGCCAGATGAACTGCATGAATTCCATATTCGGAGTACGCACAAGCGACGTTGTTCCGGGAAGGAGCTTATTATCATCAGGATTTGAAGAGTCTAATACAAAGGTCTTTGCAATAAATGTTTTGAGCTTCTCCATAAGACCGGGCTTGGCATTCGGGTCCTTTGGTAAAACTTTTATCTTGAATCCGCTATAAAGCGGAGTCACCGTTGTTGTGGAAACTCCGGAATGAATTGCCATATTGATGCCGGCACTTTGTACTTCTCCGCCGGTGATTTCAATGCGTTCATTTGGAATTAGAAATGAATTTAGTTTCTCTACGGAAAAAGCTCCTAAGGTCGCCTTAAGGTTCATATCGAAATTCTTTTCATGGAGAGGATATGTAGCAGTAGTTTTTAAAAGCGCCTGCCCGAGGAAATATGCACTTGCCATGATCACTGCCGGTTTCTTATATCTTGGACTTAATGTATCTTTTGATATTGGTGAAATTGTGAGATGTGCATGAGTAAAACCGAGCGTACCCGGCGATCCGGCTTTCCGCTCACGAACGCGAATTTCGCCGTCCTTAAAAATGATCGAATCAATATCGATTTTTATAGGAAGATCGCTGATAAGCTCATTCGGCATCATCGCTCGAGGAGGATGCGGGTCGGCAGGTCTTGTGCGATCTTCATACGTATCAAGAAACCAGGTGTTCGTCGTAAACTTACGGAATACAATATTGCCGTTGGAAAACGAACTCACAAAATTAATTCCTTCAATACGAATGCCGTTACAGCGAAAATTAAGCCTGCTCTTTGCGTATTTATATTTTTCTGCAAATGCTGATTCGGAGAAATTTGGTTCGAATGCGATTTTGTCCACAGTAATTAATGAGTCCACCGAATTCCCTCGCAGATTTTTGACTTCAAGAGAATTGGTACCGTCACCGGCCGGATATTTAGCATCGGGAATTGCCAGATCTACACGTTTGGAGAAAAGCACCGGCTGTGCTTCTTTTGTTTTAGAGTTAAAATAAAAATCCGTCAGGCGAAATGATATTCCTTTAAAAGAAGGTTCATCTCCTGGATTGAGTCGATCAGGCAAATACAAACTAATATTTCGAAGTGCGATACTATCGAATGAAATAATGGGTATATTTATTGGAGCAGATTTCACAATGCGCAGTGAATCCGCGGCGGGATCGCGTAGACTGGGTTTTTCTTTTGAGAGATCCGTCATATAGACTCTTGGCGAATCCATTTGGATACTTGTCATAGCAAGCGTTTTACTCCAAAACATTCTCCACAAGTTTACCCCGGTAAATTCGACTGTATCAATATAAACACGTTTGACTGCCGTTCCTTGAGCACCGCTATCATAACGAACGCGCTGTAAATCAAAACCGGCGCAAAGAATTTTGTGATGGTTATAACTGATCCTGCCAAGTTTAAGGTGATACACGCCATGGGTTGCTGTCAGAGCCGCCTCTTCTATTTTCGGAACTGCAAAAGTATTCAAGAGATCTTCGAAAAAGAACGAAAAGAATACCCATGCGGCGATGCCGATAAATAGCAGAAATCCGACTAGGATATACGCGACGGCATGAAGCTTTGATGGTGGTTTTCGCACTAATGCTAAAAAAAATGGTGTTACGGGGAGAACTTGGGGAATCTTGGAATAATCATTCTATACTACAAGATTTTATCAGAAAAGGTTTTATTCCGATCACAAATAAACCTGTAGGTTAAAGGAATCTAAAATCTTAACTATCCTGTAGATGTTCTAATCTGCGACAGTTAATCACCATACAACTCGCTACAATGAAAACGATTTCCTTTGTGATTGCTTTTATTATTTCGACTTCAGCATTTGCTCAAACATCCGATACTCTGCCTGATAATAAGGATGCTGCCAAGCATCTTTACCATATAAATCCATGGATCACAGGAAGTGTGATATTAGGAGGCGGCGCCGCTGACCTTTTGGCATTATCAGTTGTGCGATATAAATCTTCGATCACCGATGCTGAATTTAATGCCCTCAATAGAACTGATATTAACCGTTTCGATCGCTGGGCA
>JANYLL010000349.1 GCA_025357895.1 Ignavibacteriota bacterium | reverse complement strand
AAGGTTTTTTGCAAGATTACGGAATATAGTAACCAGTTCGTTGTATTCCGGGGAGTTCTTTTTCAGCAGCGGCATGATCTCCGCACACGCCATCATCACCCATCCGTTGCCGCGCGCCCAAGATCCTTCGGAGCGTTTGCCGCTTGCATTCTCTTGGCAGTGAATATAAAATGGTTTATTTCCATCCTGCAAAATTTTCAAATGAAGTTTGATCTGCTTCATCACTTCGGATTCCCACGGAAGTTTTAAGTGCGCGCCGATCTTTGCAAGAGTAACGGTAGCGTAATAAACGGTATCAACATAAATATTCGGCAGGTCGATATTATGCAATATCACGCCATCGCCATTACGAATGCTTTTATGAATAATAAAATCATAGATCTTCTGCGCCGTTTCATCAAGCTGCATCTTGATCTCAGGAAAATATTTTTCAATTTCGGGATAAAGTAAACCGAAGCTCCATGAGCCGCAGAAATAATTTACGGGCACTTGCTCATTGATATGAAAATACACCCAATGCTTGATAAATTCGCGTGTCGTCTTATCATCGCGGACTTCAAGGCTTTTCATCAAGCCGTACATCATCAGCGACTGTCCCCAATCGGTAGATTCGGATTCCGGTCGGCGGCGCTTGCACCATGTAGTACGTACTCGTTGCAGGATTTCTATGTTGAGCATTGTTGTATCTTTTTTAAATTCTTCTCTAAATGTGTCATTCTGAACGGAGCAAAAAACTGCAAAGCAATTTTTTGCGCAGTGAAGAATCCCGTGATGGTTGAGAGAAAGTTTATTGCCAAGGATAACGGGATTCTTCGTTCCGCTTCGCTACTCTCAGAATGACACTTAACCTCAGGGAAATTTCGTCATCGCTGCGCGACTCCTTGCAATGACACAGTGTTACCCTTCCATCGTTGTCACCGGTGATCTTCCGAATCTTCTATCTAACTCATCGGTGGCAAGTTTAATGACGACTGGTCTGCCATGAGGACATACGTATGGCATTTTTGTCTGGAATAATTGCTCGATGAGAGAATGCATTTCTTCCTGCGATAATTTATCGCCGGATTTTATTGCAGCTTTGCAGGAAAATCCTGCTGCAAGTGCTTCGCGAGAACTGAACGTTCCGATGAGTTCGAATTCTTCATAGGATTCCAGCATTTCACGCAATATTGTTTCCTCGCTTCCGCTTTTCACATCAGCAGGGACGGCATCAATAACGACAGATGTGCCTCCGAAAAAGCGCAGATGAAATCCGAAGCGCTCAAGCTGGTCTGATAACTCGCGAATAAGCGCCACTTCGCGCGGCAATAACTCGACAGCTTGTGGGAAAAGAAGTTCTTGTGAAAGAGATGATCCTTCTTCAAGTGAATGCAAAATTCTTTCATAGAGCACACGTTCATGCGCAACGTGTTGGTCAATGATCATGATGCCCGATTTGATCTGGCAGAAAATATATTTATTATGCATCTGCCAAAGCGTCGGACGGTCAGAAAATACTTCCGATACGATCGCTTTCCGCTCAGCCGCTGATGATGGAGGATTACCTATCGGCGGAGTGTCGCCGCTGGTTTGAGTTTCAGAAGGCACAAGACGCGAAGATGAATTCCCGAAAAGATCCTGCGATGTTTTTCCGAAAAGCCTATCTAATGTCTGCGTGCCATTGCTCGGAATCGGCGGTTTGCCTATCGGTATTTTTTCAAATCCTGTTGGCTTTGCCGTAATTGCCGTTCCATATTCAGGATAGCGCAACCTGGCACGTTCGCCCTGATTGATCGCAGCAGGCATCTGCATTTCCGGAGCCATCGCTCCTTCGGAAGCATTTTGCTGCGAAGCGCGCTGCAAAATATTTGTCAGCGTATGACGCACTTCATCGATGATGGCACGTTCATCTTCAAACTTTATCTCTAATTTTTGCGGATGAACATTCACATCGATCTTCGCAGGATCAATATCAATAAAAAGAAAACATGAAGGAAATGCACCTTTTTCCACGAGATGCTCATACGCATTCGATACTGCAAATGAAAGTCCGCGCGAAGAATGGATAGGTCTGCCATTGACAAAGAAAAGCTGTTCGGTGCGAACGCGCTTTACAAAACTTGGCGCGCTGATAAATCCGTGTAAATGAAATTGTTGCGTAACGTTTTCAACAGGCAGAAGTGCGCGGCGCAAATTCGCTCCATATATTTGCTCGATGCGTTCGGGCAGCGGACGAAAAGCAGGAAGATCGAATACGCAATCGTGATCGCTGACCAGAACAAAACGTACATGCGGATTGCTCATAGCCGCGCGGGTAACAGTATCAACAATGTGTTTGAATTCCGTTGCCTCGCTTTTCATAAACTTTCTGCGGGCAGGAACATTGAAAAACAGTGTGCGGATCATGATCGCCGTACCTTCGTCGCAAGCTTCCGAGCGAATTTCTCTTTTGATCCCTGCTTCGAGCTTAATAAAAGTACCAAGTTCATCTTCTCTTCTGCGAGTCCGCATTTCAAACTGCGAAACTGATGCAATAGATGCTAATGCCTCGCCGCGAAAACCATACGTGCGTAGTTTTTCCAGATCGTCAAATTCATTAAGCTTGCTTGTTGCATGGCGCTCAATCGATAGCTCAGCGTCTTCGCGAGACATTCCTGCGCCGTCATCGACAACTTGAATAAGCGCGCGACCTGCCTGCTTGATCACTATGGTGATCGTCTGCGCACCTGAATCCAAAGAATTTTCTACTAATTCCTTGACAACCGATTCCGGACGAGTAACAACTTCGCCTGCTGCGATCTTCTGCGCCAATGTCGGCGAAAGTCTGTGAATAATGGACATGGGGTAGTCTTTAGTCATTAATCGTTAGTTCTTAAATTGTTATTCTGTTAACGATTAACAACTAAAGAC
Organism: Ignavibacteriota bacterium; assembly: GCA_025357895.1. Classification (GTDB taxonomy): domain Bacteria; phylum Bacteroidota; class Ignavibacteria; order Palsa-1295; family Palsa-1295; genus PALSA-1296. Next base: position 3,563 of record JANYLL010000349.1, on the reverse strand, counting down.
TAACGACTATATTTATGCTTTTATTTCCTCTTCAACGGTGTACTCTTCTCCCTTGAATGCTTCTTCGCCGAATAATGCTTTTGCAAATTCCTGTGGATCAAATGGTTGCAAGTCATCGATCTGTTCGCCGACTCCGATATATTTTACAGGAATTTTCATTTCATTTGCAAGCGCGATCACAACTCCGCCTTTTGCGGTACCGTCAAGTTTTGTTAAGATCAATCCGGTGATCGGTGCAACCTTCGTAAATTCTTTTGCCTGCTGTAATGCATTTTGTCCGGTGGTAGCATCAAGAGCGAGCAAGATCTCATTTGGCGTCCCCGGCATGAGCTTCCTCATAACGCGCGTCATTTTCTCAAGCTCTGCCATTAAGTGGGATTTGTTATGTAAGCGTCCTGCCGTATCAATAAGCACAATATCTGCATCTTTCGATATTGCCGATTGGATCGTATCGTACGCAACTGCCGATGGATCAGCTCCGTGATGCTGCTGGATAATATCCACTCCGGCGCGCTCTGCCCAAACTTCAAGCTGGGAATTCGCAGCAGCGCGGAAAGTATCTGCTGCACCGACAACTACTTTTTTTCCGGCATTACGATAATTATACGCAAGCTTACCGATCGTCGTTGTCTTGCCTACTCCATTAACTCCGATCACCATAATGACATAAGGTTTTTTACCAGCAGCAAGAGCGAAGGGATCTTCCGATGAAATAAATTCCCCGTGATGAGTCAGTGCCTTAGTGATCTCGTTTCGCAATTCATCGCGAAGCTGCGAGGCATCAGTCCAATGCATTTTCGCCATCCCGTCAACTATATTTTTCATGATCTGCTCTGTCGTCGCAAATCCAACATCGGCAAGCAGTAATGTCTCTTCTATCTCAGCAAGGAGTTCATCATCTATCTTGCGGGACCGGTGCAAAATACGCGTGAACTTGCGCACAAGATTTTCCTGTGTCTTTGCAAGTCCTTCCTTAAGGCGAGAGATTTTGAATTTATCGAAAAAACCCATTTTGAACAAAGCGAAAAGCTAAAAGCGAAAAGCGAAAAGCTAAAAAAATTAGCCTTGTACTTCGTTTGTATTTTTGATAAGCTTCAGAGCGCGGATGGCATAGATAACAAATGAGATGATCAAAAGCACGCTCGAAGCAATCCAACCAAACACTAAAACATCCTGGGAAACTCCGCGTATGGCAAGAAAAAGGCAGATTATTGTCAGTAATATCGCAGACTTACCCCAATAATTCGAAGGCAGTACAGCACCTATCTTTTTTTGAACTGCGAGCACTCCGAGCAATGTCAATATATCTTTTCCTACAAGAATTAGAACAAACCACAAAGGCACCATATCCTTAGTAACCATTGCTATAATCAGTGCTGCAACAAATATTTTATCGGCTATAGGATCGATCGCCTTACCGAATTCAGAGATCGTGTTTGTTTTACGAGCAATGTAACCGTCCAAAAGATCAGTAATATAAGCAAAAACCATTAGAGATCCGGTAACGGCAAGATCGCCCTGAAGGAAAAAAAAGACTGTCGGAAATGCCAGAAGGATACGGAAGAAACTGATGCTATTCGACAGCGTCAGAATTCTATCGGAAGCGTAAAGATCGGAAGAGTCAGCCATGAGGGTTGACTTACCAAAGCTTTTCTAGCGAAGAGCCAGGCAATATATGGTTTACTAGAGTGATTAAGCCTATCAGTAATAAACTCAGAAACATTTTTCTAAAGAATTTCTTCATAATTTATGAAAATATTTTTCATTCTGTGTACGCACAGAATTCTTAGAAAGTTATGCCGCTTTAGCAACCTGTGATCCTGCCGGATAGCTATTTGGATAAAGCAGACATCGCACCATATGCCCTTCGCTATCATCAATAAGCTCCGGATGAACCGAATTGCAATCTCCGAAAGCTTGCGGGCAACGCGGATGGAAATAACATCCAGATGGCGCATTCGCCGGACTTGGCACGTCTCCGGTCAGTACAATGCGCTCGCGTTTTGCTCTCGGATTGGCAATTGGTACAGCTGAAAGCAGTGCCTGGGTATAAGGCGCTTTTGGGGCAGCGTAAAGGGATTTGTAATCAGTGATCTCGACGATCTCACCGAGATACATAACGGCAACACGATCGGATATGTGTTTAACAACTGAAAGATCGTGGGCAATAAATAGATACGTTAATCCTAACTTCTCCTGCAAATCCATCAAAAGATTTAAGACCTGCGACTGAATTGATACATCTAATGCACTAACTGGTTCATCGCAAACAATAAATTTCGGTTCGACAGAAAGTGCTCTGGCAATACCGATACGTTGACGCTGACCGCCGGAAAATTCGTGCGGGTATCTTCTTGCATGCAAAGGGCTTAAGCCAACCGTTTGAAGTAACTCTTCAACGCGATCTTTAATTTCAGCATCAGTTTTACGAAGTCCGTGTACCTTCAGAATCTCAGTAAGCATTCCGCCGACAGTAATGCGAGGATTAAGCGATGAATACGGGTCCTGAAAAATTATCTGCATCTGACGGCGCATCTCGCGGAGGCGCTGCTGATTCATCGTCGTCACTTCTTCGCCTTCGAATTTCACATACCCCGCAGTCGGTTCGACGAGACGCAAAATACAGCGTCCCGTTGTAGTCTTACCGCAACCGGATTCACCGACTAAACCGAGAGTCTCGCCTCTTCTGATCGTAAAGGATACGTCATCAACCGCTTTTACATTGCCGACGGTCTTAGAGAAAATCCCTTGTTTGATCGGAAAGTACTTTTTTAGCCCTTTAACTTCAAGAAGTATGTCTGACATAATGTTGTAATTATTATAACTACTGAACGAATTCTTTCAAATTTACGAAGAAATTGGTCGCCCCTACCATTGAAGCGTGAATCTGAGCCCAGGCACTCCGTCTCCCATCACTGCAAAATTCAACGAGGATTGCATAAAGGAAGAGCTTTGTAAGTCAGCATTATGCTCTTGCTGATGAGAGACAAGAACTCCGAAACTGTAACCAAGCACCATTCCAAGGGGAATATCACTCCACCAATGTATACTTGTAGAAACCAACCCGACAGCAATTGAAGCAACTATTGGATAGCCTACATATTTTATCCACGGCTTTTCCGGATAATTTTCTGCAATAACTGTAAGCGTTGCAAGGGCGGTTGCAATATGACCTGAAGGAAATGCATCATAATGCGGAACATGTTTTAAATATTCGATTTGATTAGGAAAGAAATTCCATCTACTTGTTGGCGTCGTAGCAGTAAAAGGACTTTCTCTTCCTGTCAAATGCTTGAGCAGTTGCACGACTCCGCCTGATGCAAGAATAACTTCTGCTACCTGACTTGCGGTTCGGATCGCCCGATCATCGTTAAATACGAATCCATATAGAGCATACGCAGCAGCAATTCCAAATTGTATTTTTCCATCTCCGAGATAAGAAGTAACATTATTAACTTTACGAAAAATCTCATTCTTATCATAAGGCTTTTTGAAATACTGCCATGATTCATAATCAGTTATGATAGTCAATGCAGTGATAGCAGTTAATCCTCCGAAAAGCG
>JANYLL010000344.1 GCA_025357895.1 Ignavibacteriota bacterium | reverse complement strand
GGTGGCGTTTGGAAACCAAACGAGGATAAAAAGCTCTTCGCATTAAGAAAGTTAATAAACGGCCAAGCCTATGCAGGTCATACCGAGTTCGAAAAACATAAGAATAAAAAAGTACTTATCTTTACACAGTTTGCCGATACGGCTCGGTATCTCAGAGATGAACTTCAGAAATCGGATGGAAACGATATTGCAGCAGCTTTCGGAGGAAACTCCGATATTGGAAAACTGGTCGAGCAGTTCAGTCCCTCCAGTAACGGAAGCAAAATTCCCGCCGATAAACAGATTCGCGTCCTTATCAGCACCGATGTTCTTTCCGAAGGGCAGAATTTGCAAGATTCCAATATCGTCGTCAATTTCGATGTTCCCTGGGCAATCATTCGCTTAATTCAGCGCGCCGGACGTGTCGATCGTATCGGGCAATCCGATGCGAACGTCTATTGCTACACCTTTTGGCCGGCTGACGGAGTTGAGAAAATTATCCGGCTTCGCGAAACAGTTAGGAACAGGCTTATTCAAAACGGTGAAGTTGTCGGATCGGATGAAGTATTTTTCGAAGACGATGCTGCTGCTCTTGATAAGGTCTATAATGAAGTCTTCGGATCACTCGATGATAAGTTCGACGAAGATGATACCGACATTGCTTCCAAAGCCTATGCCGTCTGGACTGAAGCAATTAAAGCCCGGCCCGAATTAGAACAGCAAGTGAAGAATCTTGCAAATGTCGTTTATAGTGTTAAGAAAAAACCTGAAGATAAACCTGCGGGAGTACTAACCTATCTCAGGACAAAAATGGGACACGACAGGATGCTCTATTATTCGGTAAATAAGGAAATTTATTCCGAATCTCCTTCGGAAATATTCGATGCAATGGCATGTGCCTTTGATACTCCTGCTTTGACACGCTCAGAGATGCATCATGAACTTGTGAGTAAGTCCGTGGAGTTTGCAGCACAGAAAGAAGAAGAATTAGGTGGAGTCTTAGGTGGATCTGGTACAACTCAGGCAAAAGTCTGGAGTAAACTGAAGGAATTCGCTGAAAAAAATGCCGGAACGGTATTCGAAACGCCCGATATACAAGCCGCAGCCGATCTCATTTTTAAATTTCCGCTGCTGACGGCAGTAAAATCGAGGTTGAAGCAGATGATGACTACCAGGCGGGATGAGGAGATCGTTGATTATATAGTCGATCTCTACCTGAATAAACATCTCTGCGAAGTGAAAGAATTACCCACAACCGGCGATCCACTTATTCTCTGTTCAATGGGATTAGAACCATAATATGGCAAAAATCGATATAGCGGCGGCGCGCAATGCCCTGAATAACTTCCAGTTCGGCAATCTCTTTGTCGAAGTCCTCGGATGGTCTAATCCACGTTCAAAAGAAGAAAAAAGTGTAGAAGTGGATGGAGTGAAATATTACTTTACCGAAATTGCTCATATCTCCGATGTGCCGGTCCTTCTGATCGCTAACGATCAAATTCCTGAGAAGAAAATCCGCCAAAAAATTCATACCAAGATTCGCCCTATTGCACAGGAGAATCTTCTAATCTTTACAAACGGTACAAGCACACAAAGCATCTGGTACTGGGTAAAGAAAGAGGATGGAAAGAATGTTGCACGCGAGCATTCCTATTTCAAAGGCCAGCCGGGCGATCTTTTCCTCTCGAAGATTTCGAATATGGTCTTCGAAATCAAGGATTTCGAAGCGACCGGAGATGTCTCCGTTCTTGAAGTTCTGAACCGGCTAAAAAATTCTTTGGATGTCGAACCAACGACGAAGAAATTTTTTAAGGAATATCAGGAAAAACATCTTGCCTTTATCGAATATATCGAAGGAATAGATTCCGAGCGTGACCGCAAATGGTATGCTTCCGTCATCCTGAATAGGTTGATGTTCGTCTATTTTCTCCAGAAAAAAGGATTCATCGATAATGGCGAAATAGATTATCTTAAAAAGAAAAAGGACGATGTTAAAAAGAAATTCGGCAAAGATAAATACTATGAAGTATTCCTGAAGAAATTATTCTTCGAAGGATTTGCAAAGCCACAGGCCGAGCGATCACACGAAGATAATGAATTGCTTGGCAATATCAAGTACTTAAATGGCGGATTGTTTCTTCCGCATGTTATTGAAGAAAATTATAAAGATATTAAGATTAAAGATGTTGCCTTCGATAATTTGCTCGATCTTTTCGGTAGATACTCCTGGAATCTGAACGATACTCCCGGCGGGAAAGACGATGAGATCAATCCCGATGTATTAGGATATATTTTCGAAAAATACATCAATAATAAATCCTTCGGCGCGTACTATACTCCGGTTCAAATTACCGAATACCTGACGGAAAAAACGATTCATAAACTCATTCTCGATAAAGTCAATGAATCCGGGCTTGTGTCGAAAAAATATGAAAGCCTCTCCGATCTCCTGCTTGATTTAGATGCAAAGCTTTGCCGGTATCTTTATAACGATGTTCTGCCGACTCTCTCTATACTCGATCCTGCCTGCGGATCGGGCGCATTCCTTGTTGCTGCGCTTCATTCGCTCATTAACATTTATTCCGCAGTAACGGGAAAGATCCCCTTTTTGAAGGATGCAAATTTGAATGAAGATTTGCGAAAGCTCATGAAGGAGCATAGCTCCGTCGGCTACCACATCAAGAAGCTGATTATTACCAATAATCTTTTCGGAGTGGATATTATGCAGGAGGCAACGGAAATTGCCAAACTCCGCTTATTTCTCGCTCTTGTTTCTTCTGCTGAAAATGTCGATCAACTTGAGCCGCTTCCGAATATCGACTTCAACATTCTGCATGGAAATTCTCTCATTGGATTCACACATATTACCGAAGAAAAATTCGATGCAATAAATAAAGAAAGCGGGTTATTTGCAGATGAAAGTTATAAAGTACTTGTCGCTGAAAAAGATCGGCTGATTTCACTGTATCGCAAAACAGATTTATTTGGCGAGTATCTTCATAATCTAAGGGATGCGATCGATGCTCACCGCAAAAAAGCAAACGGCATACTGAATAATCTTCTCGCTGAAGAATTTGATCTTCTTAAAATTAAATTCGAAGAAGCAACATGGGATGAAAAAGCTCAGGAGATCGGAAAGCCAAAGAAAAGACCCGTGGCACTTGCAGATATAGAAGCCCTAACGCCTTTCCACTGGGGATATGAATTCCATAAAGTCTTCGAGCGCGGAGGGTTCGATGCCATAATTACAAATCCGCCTTGGGATATTTTTAAGCCGAATTCCAAAGAATTCTTTTCCGATTATTCCGAACTCGTCAGCATCAATAAAATGACGATTAAGGAATTCGAAAAAGAGCAGGAAGAACTTCTGAAAAAGCCTGCCATCCGCAAGGCATGGATGAAATACCTAAACCGTTTTCCGCATGTAAGCCTTTATTTTAGAAAAGTCGATCAGTTTAAGAATCAGATCTCTGTTGTAAACGGCAAAAAAGCAGGATCGGATATTAATATGTATAAGCTCTTCACCGAGCAGTGCTTTAACCTTTTGCGCACAAGCGGCAATTGCGGAATCGTTATACCAAGCGGAATCTATACCGATCTCGGCACGAAGCAATTGCGGCAAATGTTTTTCGAACAAACCAGTATCACGGGATTATTCGGCTTTGAAAACCGTAAGCAAATCTTTGATAATGTCGATAGCCGTTTCAAATTCGTGGTTCTCACATTCGAAAAAGGCAAATCCACAAAGAGCTTCCCGACTGCCTTTATGCGGCATGATGTAAATGAATTGGAGAATTTTCCGAAGTATGGGGCGATAACTATGACGATCGACTTCATCAAAAAGCAAAGTCCGGATAGCTTATCGATAATTGAGATTAAGAATGAAGAGGATATGGAGATAACATTAAAGATGTCTCCTTTTCCTGTTTTTGGCTTGTCATTAAATGGAGATTGGAAAATAGGTTTATTGAATGAATTCCACATGACTAATGACAGTCATCTATATCAGACCAAACAATTAAAGAATATGCTGCCTTTAATAGAAGGTAAAATGTTTTGGCAATTTCAATATCCTTATGATGATCCGAAGTATTGGTTAAATGAGAAGGAAGCTCGTAAATCTCTATTTGGAACAGCAAAAGATACAGGACAAAAATTAGATTACGAACATTATAGATTAGCATTTCGTGATATTGCCGCAAGTACAAATGAACGTTGTATGATAATGACGCTTTTGCCAAAGAATGTCTTCTGTCCTCATACAGTAAGTCTTGAAAAAATTTATGATATAAAAACAAATACTACAACTGACATTGGTAATGAGAATCGTCTTGTAGCATTATCGTTTTGCAATAGTTTTGTTTTTGATTATCAAATTAGAAAAAGAGTTACAAATCATCTCTCTTTTTATATCGTCAATGATGTTCCACTTCCAAGATTAAAAAAAGAGGATTCATTTTATAAGCCGATAGTTGAAAAAGCAGCAAAGCTTGTTTGCACATCCAAAGACTATGCCGAACTCTGGCAGGATGTAATGAAAACAAAATGGACTCCAAAGTGCGGCGCAACCGATGAAGCCGAGCGACGACAGCTTCGGGCAGAGTTGGATGGGATCATTGCAAACGTCTATGGTTTGACTGAAGAGGAGTTCAGCTATATTCTTTCGACATTTCCTATAGTGAATGATGTGGTGAAAGAGATGACGCTGGCTGAGTTTCGGAAGATTGCGGCGGAGCAGCCCTCACCCCAACCCTCTCCCGGAGTACCGGGCGAGGGCGTTTTGAACTTAATCGCTGGCGGCGAAAGCCATGAGTTGGAATTCAAAGAGACGGCGCGATGGGATGTTCGGCAAGGTACTGTGAGTCCTATCATGGGTCAAATCGTCGTGAAGACTGTTGCAGGATTTATGAATTCGGATGGCGGCTCGCTTCTTATCGGAGTCGATGATACAGGAAATATTCTTGGTTTAGACCGCGACCTGGCAACATTCGGCAAAAAGCACGATCCGAAAGATGAATTTTTGCAATATCTCCAAACCTTAATTCTTAATGGCTGTGGTAAAGAATCCACTGCTTTAATAAAGATCAATTATAATCAGGTAGGCGACGCAGAAATTTGCAAGATAGATATCAAGCCTTCTAAAAAACAGGTGTATGTGACTGAAAACGGCTCTGAAAAATTTTATGTACGCTCCGGCAATAGCACACAATCACTCTCAATGCGCGAGGCACATGAGTATATTGAGCACCGGTTTCGGTAATATCTTGCTTTTTCTCACCGCGATAGCTTATCAGATAAGATATGCTTCTATTGAGAGTGTTATCTGATTATTTTTGAATTTCTTCGTAATTTTGTCTTATGAAAAACCGTAGCCGTTTTTTGCAATTTCTGGATTGTTTTAATTGAAGCACGAGTGACAACTAACACCTTCACCCCCCCTACTCGATATTCAGCGGCTTCACGAACTCGCTGCGAAGAATATATTTATCGGAACATCGTCATGGAAATATGAAGGGTGGCTCGACCAGATATATTCGAAGGAAGAGTTCATGAAGTTCGGAAAGGGTGGAAAAATGCTGACTTTGAATAAGAGCAAATTCAATGCGAATAGTTTAGAGTCTTTTTCAAAGGTCTTTCCTACGGTTTGTTACGACGGTGCATATTACCAAGTACCCAATACAAAGACTCTCGAAACATTGGAGTCGCAAGTGCCTGACGATTTCAAAATGACCTTTAAGTGTACTGAGAAGTTTACACAGAGACGGCATGATGTCAAAAAGGGTGGAGATGGATCACTCAATAGTTCTTATCTTCGGCCTGAGCGATTTGGAGAGGAGTATTTAGCTCCGATTCAGGATATATTTAAGTCCAAGTTAGGGACGATCATTTTTGAGTTTTCTCCATTCTTCTTTGATAAGTCCTGGGGACAAAATCACGACTACGACCCGGAACAGTTCGTGATCGATCTTGACAAATTCCTCGGAGGAATTCCAAAAGGCATTAATTATGGTGTTGAGGTCCGCGATGACATATTTATATATCCCGGTTATGAAGGGTATCTTAACTGCCTCAAATCCCATAATGTTTCCCACGTAATAAATGAGCAAACGCACATGCCTCCGATCTCTGAGCAGGTAAAGCGAAAAGGCATTATTACATCAGATCGAATCGTAATCCGTGCTCTTACACGTCGAGGAATGACTCATGCTGCCGTGAAGCAATATGAACCGTATGAGAAAACATTAGAGCCGCTTCCCGATATGCGATCATCAATCGCACAATTGATATACGAAGCTGTTGAAAACGGATGGGAAATGCAGACGTATGTAAATAACCGCGCTGAAGGTAACGCACCAAATACCATACATGCGATCCTTGACCTTTACGATGAACTTTGTGGTGAATTGCATTCAACTTCTCAAATCCTTCCTCCGTTCCCAGAATATCAATCCCCTCATCCCAGTAAAGGTGCTATGATCGAAATCCACTTACTTCTTCCCTGATCCATCGGCTATATCAGTAACTGTCGAAGTCGGAACGATGGTGAAATCCTTTGTGATCTGCACTGTTGTAACCGATACCGGAGTTTCAATGACCTCATCCTTCGTAACGATTCCTTCGCCTGCAAGGTGGACATGGTATTTCTTGTTCAGTTGGATCACCACGAGGTAATTGCCAGTGATGCTGTTGGACTGGCTGGCAGTAACTTCATCGTTCTTCTCATCACGAATGCTGATCTTCACCGGAAATGCTTTTCCTGTCTGTTCGTTATGTACGCTTCCTTTGAGCACAACAACAGCTTTTGAGAATTGTGCATTGGCTGCGTTTGCTCCGAATCCGATAAGCATGGCATAAAAAGTGACGAAAAATGCGATTGTTTTGATTGAGTTTTTCATTGTAGTATAAAGTAGTAGTTTGTGAAAAATGTTTGGCGATTGTCATTACATAATCACCATACACAAACTTACGCTTTAGGTTATTTTCCGGTGCTACGTAAAATATACGTAGATGCAGCAACTCAATATAAATAAATAAGTTATCGGATAAATTCTGTTTGATTTAGGGAGAATGATGGGTGGATACGAATTTGTAAACTATGACGATATGAGCTTTGGATGAGCCAGATTGGGAAGCTATATTTTCACAAGAGTGTATCGGGAGATGAAATCAGTTTTCCATTGCAGAAATGTACCTTCCAGTATTTTTACTCTTGCAGTTCTTACTAATTGTTCATAGAATGCAATATTATGCATCGTTGCAAGAGTCAGTGCAAGTGTTTCGTCAGCATTAAATAAATGCGCAAGGTATGCTTTTGTAAAATTCTGAGATGCATAGGATGGAGTATTTTCATCTATCAAAGAAAAATCGTTCTTCCATTTTGCATTGCGCATATTGAGTTTGCCATTTGCCGTAAATATCTGTCCGTTACGTGCGTTCCGTGTAGGGATAACGCAGTCGAACATATCTACTCCGCGTGAAATAGATTCAAGAAGATCAATGGGAGTGCCGACTCCCATCAGGTAGCGAGGCTTTTCTTTTGGCAGAACGTCCGTCGTCCAGTCGGTTACTTCATACATCACTTCATTGGGTTCACCGACGGCAAGTCCACCAATTGCATAACCAAATGAATTCATAGACACAAGTTTTTCTGCACATTGTTCACGCAAGTCACGATGCACTCCACCTTGCACGATAAGATATGCCGCTTGATCGTAACCATGCAATGGTTTTGTCTTTTGGAAATGCTCCATTGATCTTTCAGCCCATAACATTGTACGGCTAACAGCATTTTCAACAACTGCCCTTTCAGCATTTGACGGCGGGCATTCATCGAGCACCATCATAAAATCCGGTCCGAGATCGCGCTCAATCTCAATTACTTTTTCCGCCGTAAAATAGTGAGCAGAACCATCAATATGCGATTTGAATTTCACTCCATCATCTGTTATCTTGCGAAGAGCACTAAGTGAATAAACCTGATAACCTCCTGAATCAGTTAAGATGCTTCCATTCCAATTAGCAAAGCGATGAATCCCACCGGCTTCTTTGACTATTTCAGTGCCCGGTCGTAAATATAAATGATAAGCATTTGCTAAACACAGCCGCGCACCTGTATCCCAAACGTCACGCGGCAAAAGTGATTTTACTGTTGCAAGCGTTCCGACCGGCATAAATGCAGGAGTTTCGATCACGCCGTGATCAGTAGTAAGCAAGCCGGTGCGGGCTTTGGTGAGTGTGTCGGTATGTTGAAGTGTGAAGTGCATTAGTTTTACCTACCATTGCGGTAAGGGCTAGCAATGACTCAGTATATTAGTAGTTAAATGGTTCAAGCGCTATTTCCCGTGAAGCAAGGTTTTTTTCTCTTTCATCATTGGTAGCAATGATAACGATCGAGCCATCAATTGCATATCTATCTAATTTTCTGAAAAGAGTTTGTATTCCCTCTTCATCAAGATTCGAACTTGGTTCATCGAGCAATAAAATTTTGGGTTTAGATATAAATGCCATTGCCAATCGAACTCGCTGCTGCATTCCTGAGCTATATTGCTTCATTGTTCTATCACTTGATGCAATATCTATATTTAGCCCGAAAGAAGTCAATTCATTTACGGCTTCATCATGAGAGATTCTTTGACCTTTAAGCTCTGCTACAAATTGCACATGCTCTGATGCTGTGAGTTCATTGTAAAGTTCGAGATAGGGCGAAACAAAACCTAACGTTTTTTGCAGATCACGCACTTCTAATGTTTTTTTATTTTCTTTCCACTCACATTTTCCCTTTGTAGGTTCACTAACTCCTGCGATTATTTTTAAGAGTGTTGATTTTCCAGAACCATTCGCACCGGTGATCGCAACGATCTCACTTTGACCAGCTTCAAAAGTAACAGGTGAAAAAATCGGTGCGCGGGCATAACGCTTTGTTACTGCTTGGAGACTGAGGGAAAGTGAATGTATCTCTGCCATGATAGTAGGAGAAGCATTACTTCTTTTTTGCGCTCTCTTTCTTTACTCGCGCTGCTTCATTCGCCTCGATAAGGCGGCGGCGTTCAAGACGATCATTG
>JANYLL010000075.1 GCA_025357895.1 Ignavibacteriota bacterium | reverse complement strand
GTTTTTTTGATACAGAGAGTGCTTCAAGTATTTTTTTTGTTCCGTTTACGTTCGTCGAAAAAAAATATTCTTTTTCTTTCCATTTTGGAATATCTTTGTTAAACTGATTAGCAGCCAAGTGAATTACATTATCTGCGCTTTGGAGTGCCTCAATCATTTCCTGCGAAGGCTCTCGCACATCTCCTTCAATATATTTATCGGCTTCAGTTACTCCATTCCTCTTGTCTATATTGATAACCGTATGTCCGACTTTTTTCAGCTCGGCAACTAAAACTTTTCCAAGAAAACCCGATCCACCTGTAACAACTGAAATCATAGATAGTAATATAAAATTTGTTTTTTCACTCTCCTTTTATCTTTATCGATCGCATCCCCCGCATAATCCCCTTCGCGCTGATATTCAGTTCTCTTCTCATTGCGATGAAGGCGAAGATGCCGATGGCTGTCGTAGATGCTAACACGGCAAGCGCCATGCCTGTTGCAGCTAGTGTCGGCGTAAGAAATCTGCCGAGTCCGTAAAAAATTATTGTTCCTCCAAGTACGGAGAGGAATAAACCTTTTACGCGCCCCATACCAATAAGGACGTTCGTCGCCACAAGCGCCAGCGGAAGCGTAAAACCCGTCAGGATAAGTATCTGAAAGACTTGCGCAATTCCTGGAAATTTTCCTTTGTAAAAAATATTCATCAGCAAATCCGAGCCAAGCGCCAGCGTAAGCGAGATCGGCACAAGCGCTGCGAATGCAAGAAAAAGCATTTTCTCCACCAACTCAGAAAGTTTTTTCTCATCGCCGCTCGTATGCAGCCGCGATGCAACCGGCACAATTAACAGCGTTGCGCCTTCACGTACTGCATCGAAAAAGCGATACAACGTCTTCGCAGCCGAATAGAGCGCCACATACGCGGGCGCATAGACTCCGACGATTAGCACATCTGCCCATTGCTGAATCGTCAGCAGCGCAGAAGTCCCGGCCTGAAATTTTGCAAAGGATAGCAGCTTTCCATATTCATTGCGCGGCACATTCAATAGCGGCATTTTGATAAAAGCTTTCCGAGCAAAAAGAATTGCCACAAGACTTGAAAGCGCTCCTCCCAAAAGATTAATGATTACAAAATCCATTGCCCTATGAAAAAGTCCAAGTGAATTCGCAAGGATCGTCATCAGCGTGATCGAACCGAAGAAGGCAAGATCAACCCAAAAAATATGCGAGATGCGGTAGCTGATCTGCAAATAGCGGATGCCGACATTCCGGAAAATATTCATCGCCAAAATCAGCGGCAGCCATCCGAGCATTGTGCCAAGTTCAGGGCTTGCAAAAAGTTTTGCGCATGCATCGGCAAAAAAGGCGAAGCAACCGCCGAAGAAGAGCATGACGAACGTATAAAGATTAAAACTTGCGGCAAGAATTTCTTCAACTTCCGCTTCATGTTCGCTTGCGAACTTCACCATCGGCTGCAAGAATATGGAATCCGAGAGAACGCAGATGATCAGGAAAATAGATTGGAACAGCGAAAACGCCGCCCATTCAGATGGCGGCAGCACGGCAATGACGACTAGAAGTATGGTGAAGCCGTTAAGGAATATCAGTCCTTTATCGGCAGCCGCCCAGATTCCGGTAGATAAATGTTGGCGAAGATTCATAAACTCCCCTCTCGAGAGGGGCTAGGGGTGTGTTCCCCGAGTTTCCCATCGCCCAATGGCATACCCCTTAAACCCCTCTCGAGAGAGGAATTTTTTATAATCCACGATTCAATTACAAATACCACTGAATCAATATTTCTTTTTACATCCGAGTCTGAAAATCGCAAGAAAGTAATACGGAGATTCTCAAGTTTTTTTTGTCTATTAATATCTTTTTTCCATTTCTCTTCGGAATCATGACTCACGCCATCAATCTCAATAGCAAGTTTTAATTCTGAGCAATAAAAATCCACGATATAAGAAAGAATGGGTTTCGGACGGTGGAAATCGTATCCTTGAATTTGCTTGCCCCTGAGACTTTTCCATAATATTATTTCAGAAAGCGTACTTTCATTGCGAAGTTTTCTCGCAAGTTCTTTTAAATATGGGTCGTATGGAAGTATTTCTCTATTCATTAAATTTGATTTATATTTCCAAGAACTCACCCCTAACCCCTCTCGAGAGGGGAATGGCTCAAAACAAATATCGCATTCCGTTCTTCACCTGCAGGTATCGAACTCCGCATCCGCAATTTCCATGCCTTCGATTTTCTCATATATGATGGATAAAAATCGTATTGAAGGAGTTCTAACTCAGCATCAATACCTGAAAGTTCAAATTCGTAATAATTATTTACATAATCGCGCAAGGTAAATTTCTGTGGGCTGATCTTTTCAAGCCGCCATCGCGGATGAAAATGGAAATTCCATTCAAGCGATCTATTAGCTTGAAAATGCAGATGATCTTCTAGAGTAAAGCTATTATTTGTGAGAATAAATTTTCGCTGATGCTCGATCATCCATTCTCCATAAATAGCTTGTGCAGTGATCTCGTTCTCGCTGGTGAAGCAGCTTTCAATATATGCGTTCGGGCGAGTTTTGATCCAACCGAAACTGAGCTTTAATCGTGGTTCGTGATTCGTGGTTTGTGATTCGGAATCAGAAATGATCACTCCATTATGGGATGAGGCGCTTCGTTCTGCATCACGCTCTTCAGGCGAGCCGTTATAAACATACGTCCCGGGATCGACGAGAATATTTACGCCATCCATTGCGAGGATAGGTGAAAGGAAATCGTCATGCGCATGAGAAGAGAATCCGTCTCCGCCCCAGCCAAAATCACCGGCGCGGATAAAGAAATAATTCTTTCCGAGCATTGCAGTGACATGATTTGCTGTCTCAAAATAATTTTTACGCTCTCCGGAAGTAAGTGTATTTTCACCAAATACCATTTCTTTCCACTTCGTTGGAAGATTAATCGCTTTGCCAAAATCAATATCGCCATATTTGACGGCATCGCCATCAGGAAGGATTATCGAATTGCGATAGCTCGTCATTAACCTGAACCGCTGTGTACATTCTACATCGAAATTATCACCGATTGTATCTGCAGTGCGCAATGCGAGATCGGCAAAATCGGTAATGAACGTATGATACCATCCTGAAGATTCGCGGCTTGCTCCATCAGCGTATGTTTGCTTGAGAATAGAATCGGTAAGAATTTTCTTCGCTCTAATGCGGTAAAATACTGCTTCAGGAAAAGCAAAAAATGACGAAAGTATATAGAGACCGGCTGTCTCACCGATGAGATGATTGGACCTGACGATCTTATCGGTGGATAACTCTGCATTAAGGTATGCAGCGTGCTGCCAAATACTTCGTGTGATCTTTTCATTTTTTGAAATATCGAAACCTGCTGCGGCAAGAATGCGAAGCGAAGCAGTCCAGCTAATTGCACGTATCGCAAGTTCTAGCGGGCTTGACCAGTTTATGCTTCCGCCAAAAGGGTTATCATCTATCCACGAAAGTATTCGCGCTTCAACTTCATTGGCATACTTTTTTTCTTTTGTAGCATACGCAGCCTGCGCAAGAAGTGGTAAATATTTGAAGCGATTGATCTCCCAGACGATCTTTACATCTTTGGGAGTATCTCCGGAATGAACTTGTGTCTCTTCATAGTTTTTTTTCTGCCAATACTTTTTTTCGATCGGATCGTAATTCCATGGATCGGGAATACCCTTAAGATGATGAATAAATGTAAAAAAATAATTATCATCACGCAGCATTTCATCAGCTCGTTCAGTGATAGTAGCTATCTCTTCTTCAGTAGGGCGGACATTCCTGTCCGTCCGGGAGGTCTCTTCGCTGTCGGACGGGAATGTCCGAACTACAACTTTGCTTAGTTTTGCGACGCCCGGATATGTTTGCAAAAGCTTTATAAGCCTCTGCTTCTTGGCACGCTTTTGGGCAAGCAATATTAGTGTGCCGCCAATACCGAGCCTTTTTATTGCGAGTTTTATGTTGCTAATAATTTGCATTTAAGATGACTATTTTTAAACATGTCATTGCGAGGAGGACTTTAGTCCGACGAAGCAATCCCCTTATCATCAAATAGACATAACATTCTACAATTTTTCAGGGGATTGCTTCGTCGTCGCTACACGACTCCTCGCAATGACATGACAAGAAATCGTTTTTTCCTAAAAATTCGATTCATCCCGCCAACGTATTGCCTGCCATGGATCGTTCTTTGTCCGACGCGCCAGACTGAAGATCGCTCTGCCATCTACATGTAACGGCTCAGTGGAATTCAGGATAATATCAAGCGAGAAGGAACGGGTAATATCATAGAGCGTATCTGTCCCGCTGGAATCGAGTATATTTCCCCAGAGCAGATCAAGCGATTCACTGGATGCAAAGAGCGAGGCAGTTGCCTGCATTTCCTCATCACGCCCCCATTCTAAATCAAGTCCCCGATCATAATTTCGATAACTGAAAACGAAATTTGGTGCAAGCAATTTGCCGTAGATCGTCGTATCCTTAAATTGATATGCTGCACGAAAGACTTCGAAGAATCCATTGATCGAATCAGCACTAAAGCCACTTTGCGAAATTGTGTTGTCAATTGCCGGAGCAAACGGATTGCAGGAAATTACAACAGTAATAAAAAAAAGAACTGCTATACGCATTGCGTATCTTTTGCAGATATGAGTAAATGTAGTGAGCATCACGAACTCAACTGCACCTTAAGATCGGTAGAAGTTTTCGAGTTTCCCGAAGGCGGTGCAAAATCAGACCAATTCACTATTCGCCATTCCTTCGTTGCCTGCTCGGTTATTACCAACACCACTTGTAAGATCAAGGAACCGCTGATCGAAGCAGGAAGAGATGAGTTCGACTGCACAGGCAGGAGAATAAGATAGTCGGACTTGATCCGGGCAGAATTCGAGTTCGATTGGTCGGTACTGCTATTCGTAAACATTACCGTTAATCGCGGGTTTGCAACAAGTGAGGATCTGAGCTTGGTCATAAAATTCTGTTCCGATTGAACATTCCAGAGATCGAAAAGGCTACGTGAGGCAGCATCCAGTCCCGAGCGCGGAGTAAAACTATACGTAAGCTTTTCGGAAGTCGCCGAAGAATCTTTAGAACTGATAAAGCATTTTGTATAATTTGCAGCATCAAGAACTTCGATCGTGGATTTGAAATTGTTAAGTAAGGTATTGGGAGTTTCTG
>JANYLL010000325.1 GCA_025357895.1 Ignavibacteriota bacterium | reverse complement strand
AGAATCCCGTTATATATGGCGAAATTTCTCTACAAACATAACGGGATTCTTCACTACGTCTTTTTTGCTGCCGCAAAAAAGACGTAGTGAAGAATGACAGTAAACCTTAAGGGGATGCATTCCTAAATTTATTTCCCTATTCTCAATTTCTCCTTCAAAAATTTCTTCTCTCTATCCGAGAAAAAACCGAATGCAAAAAGTGCAATAAAAACTACTGCCGTTAATCCAAGCCGCAAAATAAAAAGTATTGCATTGTCATTGATAATATTGGCAAGCACTAAAATTCTTTCTGCTCCATAAGCAGCTCCGACGATCAGAAAAAGTTTTATTACTCTGCTCCAATCATAAGCGATCGGATATGCCTTTTGCGAAACACGATAAATAGCAAATGCCATCACAATATAAGCCGCAAGCGTTGCAATTGCGGCGCCCATGATTCCCATGATGGGAATGAGAATTAAATTTACTATAATATTTGTCGCCGCGCCCAAGCCGGTAATGAGCGGAAGCGATCTGTTTTTCTCTTCTATATATATACCTGCAATAAAATTGGTATACATTCCCTGAAAAATGTAGGCAAAAAGTATCACAGGTATAATACTTATACCTGCTGCATATCGCATCGGCAACAACTGTCTTCCGAAAATCGGAGTCGTTAATATATAAGGAAGAAAAAAAGCAAGCAGCAAAAACCCGACAAGCGAAGCAGCCATGAAATACGTAAAGATCAGCGAGAATAATTTTCGCGCTTCGGCATCATTAGTTTTATGTTGCCGCATAAAGAATGGACGCCAGGCATATTCGAAGAGACTGACAAAAACCATCATGATAAATCCCATCCGGTAATTCGCCTGATAGACTCCGACTGCACCTAAGCCAAGATATGATTGCACGATCGGACGGTCAATGACTTGCACCATCATCGCACCAAGATAGGCAGGCACGTTTGTCAATCCGAAAGGAAGCATTCGTTTTATGGTTGCACTATCGAATTTCAGCATCCATTTTTTTATGAAGCTCGGAATGAGAATGATAAATGTAAGCGCCGAGGCGATCATATTCGCAATGAAAATACCTTCAACTCCCGTTCGCAAACCGATGATCAGAATAAAATTAAATGCCAGCATCGTAATGACATTTATAATTTTTATCATCCCGAAAATTTTAGGTTTGCGCTCGAGCCGCAATGCTGCGAATGGCAGTACGGCAAGGCTATCAAAAAGCATAATAACAGATGAATAGCGCAGAATGCGAATAAAGACCGGAAGCTGCGGAGTGATATCAACATTCGGATCATGAAAGATCGGCGCCGCTAATGAAGGAGCA
The DNA here is from genome assembly GCA_025357895.1 of Ignavibacteriota bacterium. Classification (GTDB taxonomy): domain Bacteria; phylum Bacteroidota; class Ignavibacteria; order Palsa-1295; family Palsa-1295; genus PALSA-1296. The sequence continues at coordinate 4,188 of JANYLL010000325.1, read as the reverse complement.
AGGAGAAAGATCAATGCCGATAACAATATTCCAAAAACTGCAAGCAGATTAAATGAAGAACTGAAAAGCGATTTTTCTTTTACATGGTCAACCGCTTCATTATCGCCGCGCGAAGCATAGCGGAAAAATGCGCCTTCAAGACCGAGAGGATAGATGACATTCAAAAATGCGATCCAGGCATAGAGCGAACTCACGACGCCATACTCCGCCGTCGTTGCCAGAACATTGACATAAAAAGGGACAAGCAGAAAATTCAGAAACCGCACGATAACCGTGCTGCCTCCGTAGATCAGCGTTTCCTTCGATAGTGCGGCGAGTTCTTTGCGCATGAATTATCTTCAAAAATACGGGATTATGGAGTGAATGATTCGCAAAGGAGTTATTATCTGCTCTATTTCAAAAAATGCGTATATTTGCTGATCATGTATAGAAGGAATCCTTCCTGTTTCTTCCTTTCTTGTCTTAAAGCACTACGCTATGCTTTCCGGTTCAAATTGTTGCCGATTTTTAAAGTTATTACTGTATTAGTTTGCGCTATTACATTACACGAAAGCGCAAAAGCACAGATACTCTATTATCAGGATAGTTTTTTTGGCGGCGTTACTGCCGGTGGGTATGCCCCTGTATATAATGGTGCAGGTACCGGGACCATTCAGCTTCATATTCCGGCAAACGCAACAATTCGGAAGGCAATACTTTTCGCAGGAGATTACCATAGCCTCACACCATTGACAGTGACACTCAATGGATCTCAATTTACATTTAACGATCTGAATGCCGTTACTCCGGGCTTTAATTCCATCTATAATTCACCTGCAACCGTACATGCGATCGATGTCAGCAATGCAATAACGCCATCCCAACAAACGCAGACCCTGACCATCCCCAGCCAGATTGCTTCGCCGGCCGGTAGATTCACCGATTTCTATATTTTGGTTACATACCAAATGCCTACAACATTCAAAACTCGGGTAAGTGTTTTCCTGAACCAATTGAATTTTTCAGGTAGATTAGATTATACGCTTCCTGTTTCTTTTCATGCACAAGGCAAAAGCCCATTAGGGCTTGCTATCTATGGAGGATATATCTGCGAACTTTCGGACGGTGAAGATATTCGTTGCAACGGTAATTTCCTTGGCACGATATACGGACCCGAACCTAATTCCGGAATTTGCGGAGGACCTTTTGCTAATTTCTACTATGATAATATTACGCTCCATGGTTTAGGCAGCGATAATGAAGATCTTCCGATGGGCAAAGCTGATGCACTTTCTGATATCCGCACGCTTGTAAAACCGTTGGATAATACGCTTCAACTAAATACCTCCGGCTATTTGAATTCCAGTAATACCAGTAACAGCATTTGGGGCGTGATCCTTGTTGATGGGGATTTACAATGCAACGGTCTTCTTGCAGTAAAGCCCTCGTTCTTGAACTTCACTCCGATGACTCTTTGCTCTTCTAAAGATTCCTTGAAGGGATATATTACCAACTCGGGATGCGACACATTTGTGATCGATACGATTCTCTTTAGAGGTCAGGATTATAGTTCTAAGGGATTTCGAACCGGAAGACTTGCTCCGGGTGCTACTATGTTTTATACGATCTACCTTATGCCGTCACAAACAATAGGTGGCACAAACGGTAGTGTTGAGATAACCTGGCACTCCCTCCATGACCTGACCTTAACTCAAACAATAACCACTATAATCATGAGCGGATCGGTCGGCTATGGATTGGGAGTACTTTCCGAGACTTCCGCAGGGCTGCATTTTCTTCCCATGACGATCTGCTCATCTAAGGATTCACTGAAAGGATTTATTACTAATACCGGTTGCGATTCTTTGGTGATCGATCAAGCTTCATTGCTTCCCGGAACAGATTATTCGATGAGCGGATTACAGACCGGGAAACTTGCTCCGGGTGATACAATATATTTTACGGTCTATCTTACGCCGCATTCAAAAGGCGCAAAGAACAGCAGCATGAAGATCGTTGCGCATTCACTTCACACTCCCTTACCTTCAACGACGAAGATGCTTTCGCTTACCGGTTCAGTCGGAGATGGCAAAGGTGTACTTTCTGCTCAGCCACCTACTCTGAATTTTGCAAAAAAAACGATCTGCTCAGCCATAGATTCACTGGATGGATTTATCACCAATACCGGATGCGATACACTTATTATAGATAATGCATTGCTGCTCTCAAGCCCGGGTTATTCGACAAAAGGTTTAAACTCCGGATCGCTTGCTCCCGGCGATACTGAAAAATTTATTATATACCTTACTCCACAAACCAAGGGTACAATAAATGGAAGTATTCAGATCGCTGCACATTCTATTAATAATATAGCCGATTCATCTTCAATAACATTAGTAATAAAAGGCTCGGTCGGTGATGGAACAGGAATACTTGCCGTTAGTCCTGCTTCGCTTGATTTCGCTCCGATGACGATCTGTTCTTCACGAGATTCCATTTCCGGATTTATTACAAACTTAGGCTGCGATACCCTTATTATTACTGATGCATCGCTGATTGGTGCTAAGGATTATTCTGCATCGGGTTTGCAAACCGGATCGATTGCACCCGGTGATACCGAGCATTTTAGTATTTACCTGAAGCCGCTTACCAAAGGAGCAAAAACCGGAAGCGTCAGCATAGCTGCACATTCGATCAATAACGTATCGGATTCAACTTTTAAAATGCTGCCTTTGCGCGGCTCTATCGGAAATGGAATCGCAACAATCAATTTTCTCTCTGACTCACTGAATTTCGGATTGCGATCTCTTTGTGTGCCGCAAGATAGCCTCATTACGTTCTTTAATAGCGGCTGTGATACGCTCCGAATCGATAGCGCAACGATCCGTGGTTTAGGTTTCGGCATAGGTACTTTAGTGCTGCCGCTCCTTATTCCACCAGGAGATACGGGCATGATACCGCTCGTTATATTACTCGATACAATAGGCCGCAAGCCGCTTTCGGAAGGAGTCATTTCTATCTGGGGAAATGATGCCGATAAATCAAAGCAGGCAAAGCTTGTATGCAAATATAAGTATCCGCTCATGCATCATATCTATCTTATGCCCTCGAAGATAACTGCTACAGCCGGCGATAGTATCGAATTTGAACTTCACTCCGATGAAGACCTTGCAGATACGAAGACCATTGAGGTCGATCTAAATGAAAATACCGATCTTCTTGAATACCTCACCTCTGCCGGAAATAATTTTGTGACATTTACGAACGGTCATCTGCATATTGCAGGCGCTCCGATGATTTCCAATATGAGCGGAACAGTAGCAAAGTTAAGATTTAAAGTTTATCTTTCAGCAGACTCTATCGATCGTCTTACACTAAAGAATTTGCAGTTGAATAGTAATGAGCCAACCTTCACTCCATGCAATGATGTTTTAGAAGAAAACCAATCGGTCTTTACCTATAATTCGCTTTGCGGTGATGTTAGCCTCGAAAATTATCTGCATGGCAAATTGCCGTTCGATAATATGTCCGTTCATCCGAATCCTGCGTTTGCCGGACTCATGCTCGAATTAGATTCCAGACAGGAGCAAGATATTTCTATCATTATTTCCGGGGCGCTTGGTCAGAAGGTCTTCCGGCAGATGCTTCATATTGGTAAAGGAAAGCTGCAAAACTCTCTTGATGTCAGTACACTTGCTTCCGGCACATATACTATTGGAATTGAAGGAGCAGGAAGAAGAGCTTCAGCGCACTTCATAAAAAATAAATAAATTTCCGTTCGTATTATTTATATGATCATACCTATTGCATCATCATTCCTTGTTGCGCTCGCAATTTCTTTCGCGGCTTATAAACTCCGCCTGCTCTCGTTATCGGGAATGATCGCGGCGGCAATCGTCGGCGGAATTATCTTTGCATTCGGTGGCATCAGCGCTTCGGTGCTGCTTGTGTGTTTTTTCCTGAGCGGGTCATTGCTCTCCCGACTCAACCGCCCCCTAGCCCCCGCCTTGCAAAGGCGGGGGGATGCGAGAAATTGGAAACAGGTTCTATGCAATGGCGGAATTCCAGCGCTGGCTATGATCATCATTGCCTTACGTCACGATCTGCGCGAAGAAATATCGCTGCTCTTCCTCGGCGCGCTTGCTACTGCAACTGCCGATACATGGGCAACAGAGATGGGAACGCGCTTCGGAAAAAGATTCTATAATA
>JANYLL010000294.1 GCA_025357895.1 Ignavibacteriota bacterium | reverse complement strand
TACGGATCGCTATATAGATGACGGAAAGTACAAACCCGGAAAAGAGACCGATCAGAAGCATATTAAATCTACTCGGAGAACTTCGCTTCTCAGGTGCAATGGCTGCATCAAGAACTTGCAGTGTTGGAAGGTCGCGCTGTTCGTTAATTCGCTCCTGCTCTAATTGCTGGCGCAAGAATGCACTCAGTGTTTCTAAAAGCTTTACTTCGCGCGTCAGATTTGCAAGCTGGTGTGCAAGTGTAGGAACATCCTTAAACGGCATTACGTAATCGCCGACACCTCCCTGATCATACTTTTTTAATTCCCGTTTTGCTTCTTCGAGCTGCGCGCGAAGCATTTGGATTCTTCCGGAATTCGGAGTCATATCACGTTCTTCAACTCCGATCTGCATTTCTAACTGCTGCTTCTGAGAACCCAATAACGCAGCACCTGTTACTGATGCTGAAAGCTGCTCAGTGAGAGAGATCGTTTTATGTTCTTCCTGAAATGCCTGAAGTCTGGTGTAGGCGCTATCAAGCTGCGCCATACGATTATTATATTCCCCTTCGACGAATATTCTTGTGTTGCGTGCCGTCGTCATCAAACGTTCGCGGTTATAACGATCAAGATGGTCAACAAAGACTTTTGCTAAATACGGAACAAGCATCTTAGCAGAATCTTTTTCCGCCGGTTCCGGCATCCAATGCGTCTTTAGCGTAATGCTCAATGTGAAAATACTATTACGCAATGCCTCGCAAAGCATAGAACTATGAACATATCCGACAATAGCCTTTTCTGATGTATCGAATGTTGCGAAGTAGCGGCGGATACGCGGATCTCTTGCTATCTGCTCGGAGAGCTGACGGGAGTCAAGAACATTCTTGAACATATCGATCGCCGGATTTTCCGCTCCCTTCATCAGATCAAGCGCACCAGACCCTCCCGTTAAAAACGACATCAACCCGCTCTGCCCCTGCTTCTCAGGAGGAATCAGCGATGACTCTCCAACAAATGTTTGCGGCATAATATAGGTAAAAGCCAAAAAGCCGATACCAAAAAACAATGTTAAAAAGAGCACAACCTTTTTATGCCTGGCAAGCAACGTAAAGAAATCCATCAAATGCGGATCTCTCTTTTGTGGTCTAAAGATCGGCGTTTCGCCTGACTCAATCAATGATCCTTTTGTATTCATTCAAAGAACTTTATAATCTTTTGAGCAGGATTATTCCTGCAATGATGGTAATGATCTGCGCTGTCAGCGCCGTAACTGTTTCAAAATTCTTCCAGAAATCATGTTTCTCTGCAGGTATTACGATCGTATCCCCTGCACCGATCTTATAGTCTCCATCGGAACGCGGATTGATATAGGTACTTGATTTCGAATTGATCACTCGTACGGCGCTCTTATCGGCAATGGATGTATATCCGCCTGCACGTTCGATATAATCACTAAAACTTGCTCCTTCGATAAACGCAACATTACCCTGACTATTGACACTTCCTATCACGCTAACGAATCCCCTTGCACGCGGAACTGCAATGGAATCATCATCGCGCATCAGAATATCCTGCGAAGCATCACCCTTTTCAAGAAGTGATCTGAAATTTACAACCATTACTGACCTTCCAAGCTGACGAGAACGAGCCATGTAATAATTAAATTGATCGTCGGTAAGTCGCTTTTCATCAAAACCCTTCAAACGTTCGATCATAATATATTCCGGATCGGATTCCCATGAACCGATTCCCGTTCGGCGCAGCACAAAAGATTCATCGAGCGAACCCGTCGGCAACACTCCGCCTACTCTGCGAAGAACATCCGATAACCTTGTCTCTCCTACTTCGATCGAATATTTTCCCGGATAGAGAACTTCGCCCCCTACGGCAACTACACGCGGAAGATGATATTGCGAAGTGCCGCGAATCGAAACAACATCACCTTCACTAAGAAGCGGATCATCACCGGTTCCATAATTAACATACATCCTATGAGCATGAACGGCATCTTCAGGAGAAAAACGCGCGATCTCAATTGAATCAGTTCTCGCACCGGGCTTCAGACCTTTTGCAAGAGCGATAATGGAGGAAAGCTTATCCCCGTCTGCAAATTCGATCGAGCCGGGGCTTGCAACATTTCCGTTGATCATAATAAGCTTCGTTGCACGAGGGACAATAACTACATCGCCGCCCTGCAATATGGGATTAGCTGTCAGATCACCGGTATTATAATATTTTATAAGATCGGCTTTGGTGCGAAGTGCGCCATCAGGACTATGAATTTCTATATTTCTCAGAGAAGAGCGCTCCGTCAAATCGCCTGCGCGGTTTATGATCTCGCTCACCCGCATCATCGCAGTTGCCTGATGAACTCCGGGAGAAAGCACTTCGCCGAGTACGCTGACCTTCATCGTCCTAAGTCTGCGAAGCGAGAGAAATGCCTGAGGATTCTTATAATCACGGGCAAGAAGCTGGTTTATTTTTTTCTCGGCTTCAGGCATCGTAAGGCCGGCAACATCGATCTGACCGGTGCGCGGAACAATGATCCTGCCTTCAGGAGTGACTGTCAGATCCTGATCGAGAAAATGGGCTGAATACACATCCAGATACACTCCATCGCCGGGACCAAGAATGTAGGTTTTCGGATCGATAGCAGATTCCAGCGCCTGTCCATCTACTCCTGAGCGTATTGCCTGACGCTGAGCAAGGATGCGCTCAATTGATGTATCGGCAACAGCTGTGCGGTTCATAAGCTGACGCTCACCCGTCTGAGCGAAGCCGGGACTTACTAAAAAAATCAGAGCAGAAAAAATACTAAAACGCCCGATGCCTCGGAGCTCCTTTCGTAAACTAAATGTATGTGTTTTCAAGTGAAGCTAAATATAATATAATCTACGGCACAACATGAAATTACATCCTCTTAAACGAGAAAACTAACGTATGAAATCCAAGTAGAAGGTGTAGAAATCAGTGCCCTTTTTTCAAACTGAAAATGGTAAACAGAAACCCTTCGAAACAAGTTTGGCTGTATTGTAGGTATACCTTCTGCCATCCATAACTAACAACTACAACTACTCTATAGGACTGATGTGAGTGCTGTCATTTCACACGGAGTTTCGTACCCCAAGAGCGAAACGAAGAGAGAAACCTATAAATAAAAATAAATCCTTCTTTTACTTCCCAGTTTGCCTTTTCACTTTAAGCTTTCGCCGTACTCGG
>JANYLL010000273.1 GCA_025357895.1 Ignavibacteriota bacterium | reverse complement strand
GGACAAGTTTTCTCGTCATTACTCCGAGCGGCGTTTGCATACGGATATAGTACGTACCATTCGGCAAACCTTCCATAGTATATGGAATATGATATATTCCTTCTGACATTAGGCTATTGCTTAAGAGCGTGATCTGATGTCCGAGTACATCGAAGACCGTGATCGCCACACGTTCCGGTGTATTCATTTGGAATGAGATATCTGCCGAACCATGTGTTGGATTTGGCTGAATAGTAAAATTTGTCAATCCAATATTATCAGAATACTTTACTGATGAAGGAAGAATATGGGCGAGGCAGGAGACAACAGAGTCCACGCTTGTACATGTTTTACCGTTCTGATCGGTTGTCACTGCGATGACCGCAAAGCTATCAACGAGTTTATCTGCTGTGAAATATCCTGAAAATTTCATGTTAAAACCTACTTGCGTCTCGCCGCCTTTCATTCCACCGGTAGCTGTATCGGTGAAAGTAACAAAGGTACCGGAGCCGTCGATGGCTTTTTTCCAGTCCGGCGGCGGGTACGCAGAATCAATATGCCAACCATTTGTCGTTGTTACTACCAATGATACTATATTGGCAGTTTTGCGATTCCGAAGCGTAAATGATTTTATGCAGGAATCACTATTAATATTTGATGCAAGTTCAAAGGTATCACATACAGTAACACTTAGAGTACAATTTACTGTACCAGTGCCGGTGCTTAGCGGCGTTCCAGATTTCACTGCATCATCATCATATGTTGACCATGTTGCAGTTACGTTTGTGCCCGGATTTTTTGGTGTGAAATGGAATAAGAAATCCTGCGAAGAATTATCTGCTTGAATTCCATCTGCTGCTGTCGGAGCAGAGTATTTGATCTGTGTCGTAGGACTATTCGTAGTATTCCACGTGCTGCCTGCCGGAGTGATCTGACCTGATCCATCTGGGATCGAGATCGTTACTACAGAGATAATTGATTGCGGCTTTATATTATGCGAATTTTTTACCGTCAATTTAAAATCACATTCTCCAATTCCTGGACTGAACGTTGCTGAATCGGTTGCAGGTTTTGCAACGGTGCAATTTTGAGTAAGTGTGCCGCTGCTGACTAAATTTGGGGTTGCAGAACGGTCAGTCTCCCAGCCGATATCAAAGTTTGTTGTTGTAGGACCGGTAACCGAGAAACTGAATTGGTTTGAAATTATGGCACTAGGAATGCCATCGCTTAACGTCTTCGCTGAATAAGTTATGCTTGAAGGTGTAACGATTTTATTCCAATTTGGCGGCGCGCTCGGAGCTGAAACAAATGTAATGCCGGCAGTTTTGCTGGTCAAGACAAGTTTCACAATACGTGAAGGCGGCAAAGGATTGGATGCATGATAATTTTTCAGAGTCACATTGTACAAGCAGCCGGCGCTTACAGCAGCCGTTACAATATCAGCGTCGGATGGTGATCCTGTTGTTGTGTTGGAAATATTAAACATGGTATCACGATCGATCAATGAATTTTGATCGTCATAGGCACTCCAAACAAAATTGTATTTTGTGGCATTCGGATTACCGCGCAGACAAACCTGCCAACCTCCGATAGCTGCACCGGAATTAATGGGATTATTATCTGTATGGAAATAGGCAACATACGTTGTTGCAGAATCGAGTATCCAACCCGATGCAGGAGTGATCTTCGAAGGGCGTAGCGTTCCGCCGGTTATGCTTTGTAGTTCGAAAGAGACATGCCAGATTGCAGAACCATTTCCGCCGCCCTGATCATTCCTATTTGCAACAGTGAATGTAAAGCAAGGGTCACTACCGCTTACAGAAGTAATTACCGTAGCTGTATCGATCTTCTTAAATCCCTGGTATTGTGTGCAGATCGGCTGAATTGTTCCGGAACTGACATCAACACCTGCACTTCTTGTTTTCCAATCGATCGTTACCGGAGTATTATACTGGATATCATAGGCTATGACGAATCCGCCTAAAGTTGCGCCTGGGGCGATGCCGGCGTTATCAGCAGTTGCACTGGCTACTGTTCCTGTAAGTGTTCCCAAAGACCAATGGGCAGGAAGCGGCGAAAAATCTGTAAAATTTGCACCGGTTGCGCTGGTAATCGTCAGTACAATTTCATCGATCGATTTTAATGCAGTGTTATGATTGCCGATCGTCAGAACAAAACCACAGGGGTTGGACGTGTTATGCTGGGGCTGCACGGTCACAACATCTCCTTGTGCATAAACGCTTGCAGTCGTCGTTAAGATCGAGAGGAGGGCAAGGCAACAAACAACAAATTTTTTCATAGCTTACTGTTCCAAATATTGTAAAAAAGAATCCAAATTAAGACACCATTCTTTGAGGAGAAAGGTCTTGAATATACTAAAACCATTTAGTATGCCCCGAAGATTCCGTACTTTTGCATAATTGTGTACCTACAACTTAGGCAGGTCACAACCCATTATCTGTAGTCTAAAGTTACGAAGAAAAATGACTGAACCTAAAAAAACGACATTTCCTGAGAGAAGCGTGATGTTCGTCTCAAGCGAAGTCTATCCGTATGCCAAAACAGGCGGATTGGCTGATGTCAGTTCTGCATTGCCACAGGCGCTGCGGGAGTTCAATCATGACGTTCGTCTGATCATGCCGAAATACGGATTCATCGGTGAGAAAAAACAAAAGATCCATATCATCAACAGGCTGCAGGGAATGGACTTTCAGGTCGGAGATAATATTGCAACGGTGAATGTAAAATCGAGTGCGATCCTGACTCCGAGAACCAGAGTACAAATATATCTTGCCGAAAATGAAGAATATTTTTCGCGGATGGGACTTTATTCCGATCCCGAAACCGGTATTGATTATCCCGATAATGATGAACGATTTATTACCTTCAGTCATGCTGTGCTCGGTCTATGTAAACGTCTGCTTTGGAAGCCGGATATCATCCACTGCAATGACTGGCAGACCGGACTGATTCCGTTATATCTCAAAGAAGCAATGAAGGACGATCCGTTTTTCCGTGGTACGAAGTCCGTCTTTACAATTCATAATCTTGCGTATCAGGGAAATTTTCCAGCATCATCGTATGCAAAAACGGGCTTGCCGCCGGAATATTTTACTCCGAATGGACTCGAGTTCTACGGGAATATGAGTTTCGTCAAGGCAGGTATAGCATTTGCCGACGCGATCACGACCGTGAGTGAAACGTATGCCGAAGAGATCAAGACTCCGGAATTCGGCTGCGGTATGGAAGGACTTCTCACAAAGCGAAAAAAAGATCTGCACGGAATCACCAATGGTATCGATATGGCTTTATGGGATCCTGAAAAAGATCTCAATATTGTCAAGAAATATGATGCAGCAACACTCGATATAAAAGAAGAATGCAAGATCGACTTATGTGAATCCATGGGGCTTCCATACCAGCAGGGCGTTCCAATTATCGGGCTTATTGCAAGATTTGTCGATCAAAAGGGAATAGATCTTTTGGTGGAGATCATGGAACAGGTACTGAAATCAGGTTCGCAGATGGTGATCCTGGGTTCGGGCGATAAAAAATACGAAGATTTTTTTACCAAGCTTGCAAAGAAACAACCGGATCAAGTCGGAGTGTATCTCGGCTTCCATGATAACTTCGCACATAAGATCGAAGCCGGAGCGGATATTTTCATTATGCCAAGTGCTTATGAACCGTGCGGATTAAATCAGATGTATTCAATGCGATACGGAACGGTCCCCGTTGCAAGACGCACCGGAGGGTTGGCTGATACGATCACCGATCAGCTTGAAGCTACAAAAAAAAATCCGGCTACGGGATTTCTTTTTGATAAACATGACGGAAAGTCATTTTGGAAAGCATTAGAACGTGCCATCATCATGTATAAGAAGCATCCGGATAAATGGCGCGAACTACAAATCAGCGGCATGACAAAAGATTTTTCCTGGAATCGCTCTGCTCATAAATATGCCGAACTCTACGAAAAGATTTTGGCAAAACCTTAAACGTCTCATCAGGAAAGAGAACTAAGACGTTCACGACAGACATTCCTGTCCGTTCTCGGGGGGAGAGACTTGCGGACTAAGAGTCCGCTCCACTGGAGAGGGAGAGTCTCCCTGCAATCAGCAATCAGCTATAAACTATCAACTACTCCTTGAATAAAAGCGTCGGGGGATGAATTTTTCTCTGTAATTTTCCAAACTCCCTTCGCATCTTTGCTGTTTACTAACGTCAATGTACAAATATCAAACCTTATGGAAGAGAAAAACGCTCTTCCTCATCGCAGCACTCGGAGTTCTTGTCTCTTCTTGCAAAGAGGAAATATCCGGAGTCGGAAGTAACTATTTACATGATACAGTATCAAGCGGAATTCATACTTTCGCAGATTCTACTATATTTAATTTTCAACCTGTCCTCAAGCGTACTATTTTAGCCTCAGGAATAAATTTAAATATTAATACAGCTGCTTCCTCTCTTTTTGTAGGCAAAGTTTCTTCCGAAGGTCTTGAAATTTGGTCAGCGCTGAAAATACCGATCCTTACCGATAGCGTCGGGCGGCTTTTAGCGGATACGTTAATTCTCAGAATGAGATATCCCTATCATTACGGAGATCCGAGCGATCAGACGATCGACTTCTCAGTCTATGTAAATACGAATCTCACCACAGGAACTTCAACATTGGCAAAATCTGACCTTCAGCAGATCGTCGGTTCTTTTTCAGGCATAGTCAGGAAGGATACAGTAAAAACAATTCTGGTCGCGCTTGATACAACGATCTTAAATCCGCTTTTGCGCACTTCTTCGCTTTCTCTTATTATTGTGCCGAATACTCCGATGAATACGCTCCGGGCATTCGCCTCGAATGAGAACGGTGACAATACGTTTTCTCCGACAATGAAATTCATAGTAAATGGAGCAACAGGTGTATCGACAAAAACTTATAATCCGACATATGATTTCTTCGTTGAAGTTTCGGATGGTCAAGTTCAGCCGGGTGAATTTATTACGCGCGGTGGATATGCAATGCGCGAGAGAATTGTCGTGCGTATCGATTCGATGCGAAATCAATTAAAACTAAATCCGTTTGTCACAATTAACAGTGCTATCCTTCAAGTTCAAAGCGATCTGAAGTATCATACAACAAGTAATGTTCCGCTTGATACAATAGGACCTTCTCTGGGTTATATTCCTAATAATTCCGTAGCGGATTCGGGGCATACGTTTGTAACCTATGGCACGTCATCAACAACTGATCAGAGTCGGTACGGATTTCAAATTCGCAACTTAATTGAAAGTGCCTTGCGTAATGGTCAGGACAGTCTCGTGCTGGAATTGCGTTCGGGTTTTGCATACCGAACGATCAGCGGCTCTACGGTAGATGTCGAGGATTACAATATCAACCGATGGTCATTTTACGGAGCCGGTTATGGCTCAAGCGATGCGGATAAAGCAAAGCGTCCGAAACTTGTACTCACCTTTTCGTATTTACGCTAATGATAGGATATTCAAACATAAAATCATCGGCGAAGTACAGGATTTTTGGATTTGTACTTATTTCCGTTCTCTGTTCCGGTAATGCTTTTGCACAAGGCTCTCCGTATGATCTTATAGGATTCGGAGATCCGGTGATCTCAGAGGCTGCGCGAATGGAAGGCATTGAAGGATCGGGTGTAGCTCTGACTGATTCCCGCACCATCAATGATATTAATCCTGCTGCGCTTTCCATGCTGACACGTGCGCGAATCGAAGCGCGTCTCGGATTTTTTTATGATCGCAGTACATTGGGATCGGAGCAAAGTGTGCAGCGTATCGTAAAATTTGCCGGAGCAAGCTTTGCCACATCACTTTGGGAAAAGGAAAGAATCGGTTTTGCTTTGGGTTTTGCACCTCTGACAAATGCCGATGCCGAGACAAAGCAAACCGATTCGGGAATAGGCACTACGATCTATCGCCGCGAAGGTGGGTTGTCACAGCTTTATCTCGGTCTTTCGGCACGTCCGTTTGCCGCACTTAATATTGGCGCTCGTGCAGATTTTCTTTTCGGCAATCTTCGTGTCATTAGTCAGTCAGATGTTTCTCAGGGCGAAGGAACAACTCCGGGAGTGTTTCAGCGCGAATATTCGGAAGCCGGTGTCCGCGGCACGTTCGGATTTCTTCTGACACTTGATACACTTCTTCCTGAGTTAAAAGGACTTACTATCGGTGGTGTATTTTCAACCGGCTCTTCTTTGAGTTCGAAAAAAAGGACTATCGTTACTCCGGTAAACTCATTACTTGATTCGACGATCGAAGTAGAAGGATTTGGATACTACCCTTCGCTCATTCGTTTAGGAATTGCAACGCGGTTCGGGGATAGATATAGGATCGAAGCAGATATTTCCGGTCAGGATTTTTCGACGGCTTCACTTTATTCTTCAACAAAAGCAGTATCCGGAGATCCGAATCTTGGTCCGTCGAACAGGTATTCGATCGGGATCGAGCGCTTGCCGATCATGGGCGACGAAGCCAAAGGAATTGGGTTTTGGGAGAGAACGGGAATACGCATGGGTGCCAGTTATGCAACATTGCCATTCAGACCTGATACAAAAATGACAGTTAGTGAGATCAGTGTTTCAGCGGGGCTTGGCTTGCCGATGAATTACGAATCTCTCTTTGATTTTTCTGTTTCTGCCGGTATTCGTACTCCTCAAATTACAGGCGGAGCGCCAAAGGATTTCTTTATGAAGATGGGAGCATCTATCAGTTTATCGGAGAAGTGGTTTGTGCCGCTTAGAAGGGGTGATGATTAATGAAAGTAGCAGTTGCAGCAGATCATGCAGGTTTCGAATACAAGGAAAAGGCAAAAGAATATTTAAAATCAAAAGGCTATGAAGTAATCGACTTCGGTACGAACTCAACCGATCGCGTTGATTACCCCGATTTCGGACATGCAGCAGCGGAGGCAATCGCAAACGGAGAAGCCGAACGAGGAGTTTTTGTTTGTGGAAGCGGCATCGGGATCGCAATCGTTGCTAACAGGCATAGAGGTATCCGGGCAGTCGATGCAACAAGCGAGGAGATGGCAAAACTTTCTCGAGAACATAATGATGCAAATGTTCTTGCTTTCGGCGAACGTCTTATTTCATGGGATGAAGCAAAAAAGATTATTGATGTTTTTTTTGGAACACCGTTTGAAGGCGGAAGGCATATCGGAAGAGTTGAAAAGATCGATACATTTTAGTTTGATCGGAAGGCATAATATGAATCTCACTATTAAAGACAAAGAAGTAGCAGATACTATTGCTCATGAACTTGGCAGACAGCAGCATGGCTTAGAACTTATTGCAAGTGAAAACTTTGTTTCAGCTCAGGTGCTTGCAGCGCAAGGAAGTGTATTGACAAACAAATACGCCGAAGGGTATCCGGGCAAACGATATTATGGCGGATGCGAATTTGTAGATGTCGTTGAGAATATTGCTCGTGATCGTGTAAAAAAACTTTATGGTGCAGAGTATGCCAACGTACAGCCGCATTCAGGTTCACAGGCAAACATGGCTGTATATTTTACGTTCTTGAAACCCGGCGATACAGTGCTCGGAATGAATTTGTCGCATGGCGGACATTTAACGCACGGACATCCTGCGAATTTTTCGGGACAGCTTTACAAATTTGCTGCGTACGGAGTTCATAAAGAAACCGGCTTAATTGATTACGACGATGTAGCTGCAAAAGCAGACGAACATAAGCCAAAGATGATCACTGTTGGAGCAAGTGCATATTCACGAGATATCGATTTTAAGAAATTCCGCGAGATAGCTGATTCGATCGGTGCATGGCTTTTCTGCGATATGGCTCACCCTGCCGGACTTATTGCAAAAGGGCATTTATCCAACCCGCTTCCGCACTGTCATATTGTCTCTTCGACTACACATAAAACCTTACGTGGTCCTCGCGGCGGAATGATCTTATTGGGAAAAGATTTTGAAAATACCTGGGGAGCGATCGCTCCGAAAAGCGGAAGAGTAAAAATGGTATCGGAGTTGATTGATTCAACGGTGATGCCGGGAATTCAAGGAGGTCCATTGATGCATGTCATCGCAGCAAAGGCAGTTGCTTTCGGCGAAGCATTAGAAGATGATTTCACGGTTTATGGCGGACAAGTAATAAAAAATGCCCGCCGTCTTGCATCACAACTTGTTGCGAAAGGCTACAATATTATTTCCGGCGGGACGGATAATCATTTAATGCTTGTCGACTTGCGGACGAAAAATATTACCGGAAAAGCTTGCGAAGATGCTCTCGATAAAGCGGCGATCACCGTAAATAAAAATGCTGTGCCCTATGATGATAAATCGGCTCTTATCACCAGCGGAATTCGTATCGGAACATCTGCCGTAACAACTCGGAATATGAAAGAATCGGAGATGGATCAGATCGCAGATCTGATCGACCGTGTTGTAACTCATTCGGGGGACGAAAAAATTATTTCTGCAGTAAAAGAAGAAGTGAAAAATCTTACTTCGAGATTTCCGTTGTATTCGTAATTTCTAATTCGTAATTAAATCTTCATGCCTTCCGATACTCCAACCCCACCGCAAAGCGATGTTGAGATGTCCATTTGGGATCATCTTGAAGAACTGCGGCACGTTGTAATCCGTGCAGTACTCGGCATTGTTGCCGGAATGGTCATCTGCGGCGTTTTTACCGATTGGATCCTTGAAGTAGTTGTTCTTGGTCCTGCGAGAAAGTACGCTCCGAAATTTCAGTTTATTACCACCGAAATATATGGACAGTTGGAATTATACATGCAGATCATTATTTGGGGCGGTGTAATCCTTTCCTTTCCTTATACGATCATTCAGATATGGAAATTCATTGAGCCCGGTTTGCATCAGCAGGAAAAAAAATATGTTCGTACGATATCGTTTTACACAGTTCTGAGTTTTCTGGTCGGTATGGTCTTTTCCTATTATGTTCTGCTTCCGATGACATTAGATTTTGCCTCCGATTTCGGTACCGAATTTATTAAGATCATGCCTGATGTTCATAAATATCTTTCTGTGTTCTTGATGACGATCATTATTTCCGGCATTGTATTTGAACTTCCCTTAATAGCATACTTCCTCGGAAGACTTGGAATTCTTACTCCGCCATTTATGCGTCATTATCGCAAGCATACGATCGTTGTACTTCTTTTTCTTGCAGCAATTCTTTCGCCAGGGGGAAATCCGCTGTTGCAATTAATTTTGTTCGTCCCACTTTGGGTTCTATTTGAACTATCCGTTTTTGCCTGTGCTCTTGCCTCAAGCCAGCGTAGGAAGAAGGAATTAACAGCCTGATAATGCCGTATTCACTTTCCGAAATTCTTTTCCCCGTTAAACAAGAGGCTGCTGAATTTAACCGGCGATTCAAGGGCACGATGCTTTCGACGGTGCCGCTTGTAAATCTTATTGCTAAATATCTTGTCCGCACCAAAGGGAAGCAGATACGACCGATGCTTGTCTTGCTATCATCCCAAGCTTGCGGCGAAGTGGGTGATGCAAGTTACCGAGCAGCGATGCTGGTTGAACTGCTTCATACTGCAACACTTGTTCACGATGACGTAATTGATGAAGCGGATACAAGACGTGGCTTTGCAAGCATCAGAGCCCTATGGCGCAATAAAGCCGGAGTACTGATGGGTGATTATCTGCTTGCAAAAGGTTTGCTCTTAACAGTTGAATCAAGCGAATATCATTTTTTAGAGATCACTTCTACTGCTGTCCGCCGGATGAGCGAAGGTGAACTGTATCAGCTTCAAAAATCCCGTCAGCTTAATATTGACGAAGAATCATATTCCAAAATTATAGCCGATAAAACTGCATCGCTTATTGCAACGTGCTGCGAGATAGGTGCAGCCAGCGTTTCACCAAAAGGTGAAAATCTTGAACAGCGGCAAATGCTTCGTGCTTATGGAGAAGCCGTCGGCATTGCATTCCAGATTCGCGATGATCTTTTCGATTATGAAAAAACCTCGGCAATAATCGGCAAGCCTGTTGGCAATGATCTTAAAGATAAAAAGCTGACTCTTCCTCTTATCCATTCACTTTCTACTCTTGAACCAAAAGAAGAACGCCGCATTCGCTCCCTCATTAAATCCGGAAAAGCTTCTGATGGTGAAAGAAGATTAATTATGAATCTTGTCGCAGCAACAGGCGGATTATCTTATGCAAGATCCAAAGCTGAAGAATATTCTGAATCCGCTAGAAAATCAATTGAAAATCTTCCCGATTCTCCTGCAAAAAAGTCGTTAATAGATTTTTCGCATTATGTGATCGAAAGAGAGAAGTAAAAATTAAAAATTGTGAATTACGAATTAAGAAAGAGTAAAAATACCACTCATAATTCTTAATTTTTATAATTCTTAAATATTCTATCCCTTCACCGCTCCCGCAGTCAATCCTGCAATGATTTTTTTCTGGAATACTGCGAAAAGCAGCAATACAGGCAATGCGGAAAGCCCTGCGCCTGCCATTAAATGCCCAAGGTCAACCGATTGCTTGCCATGAAAAAAAGTTAAGG
>JANYLL010000263.1 GCA_025357895.1 Ignavibacteriota bacterium | reverse complement strand
CTCCCTTTTCAGGCGAACCAATTCTTCGATGTTATGCTCGGTCTCTTTGCGTGTCATGTGGGTATAACGTAATATTTAAGATGTATTTTTGTACATCTTCATCAGGAAGGGAGTGCGATCTGCACTTCCTTCCGATTTTAATTATACCCACATGACACGCAAAGAGACCGAGCATAACATCGAAGAATTGGTTCGCCTGAAAAGGGAGAATCCTCAGAGCGCATTTGAATTTGCACAGAAGCTAATTCTTGCGTGTAAGAAATATCTGGATATCATGCCGCAGATACTTCTTTACCGAGCCGATATCTGTTTAAGGCTCGGTCGTTATGAGGGTTTGAATGAACAATATCTTGAATGTATCGACTTGGCAACGAAATCGGACAATAAAAGAATTGTTGCCCTTGCATTGATAGGACAAGGTGTGGCAATTTTATACGAGCATGATGCCGCAGCGAGCAAAGAATTATTCGAACAGACTCTTTCACTTGCCATAATGATCGGTGATAAAGAAGCCGAAGGAAAAGCGCTTGCAAATTTAGCACTGGTTTACCATCAATGGGGCTTGCGCGAACTGGCTGTTGGTTATGCAAAAGATGCCTATGAAGCGATGAAGGGGACAAATGATATTACGCTTCCACTTTACCGTCTGGCAGTGTTGAGCTCAGTAGCCGGTGACTATGAACGGGCGATAAGCTATATTACCGAAGGGCTCGAGTTTCTTCATTCACATAATTACAAATACGGCAGAGCTCCTTTTTACTCCGAGCTCGGAAGTATCTATTCCCGAATGGAGCAATTTGATAAAGCCAAGGAACACTACGAAAGCTCCCTACGTGAAGCTGAGATCGCCGGTGATATCGAAAATGCGATGACTTCAATGATCCTCCTGGCTGCCAATGAGATCCGATTAGGTAATTATGACACAGCGGATACTGCTTTGCACACTGCTTTAGCGATGAGTGATGGAAATTTTCGGACACAGCCGGAAGTGTGGTGCCAGTATTATTTTGCATTCAATGCATTTTATCGTGGGGATCCAAATGAAGCAATAAGGATCCTCGATGAAAAATTAGCAGGTGTGCCGATTGCATTTGGAATGCAACTTACTGAAGGAATATATTCACTCTATGGCGAAGCATATTCGCAGACAGGCAGCTGGGAAAACGCCACTCTGTATGAAAGAAAACTCCGCGAATACCGCGAACAAGTAAATAGCACCCAATTTAAAAGCAACCTTACAACAGCTCAAGCACTTATTGCTACCGAACGAGAAAAACATGATAAGGAACTTGAAAAAATGAAACGTGAACAATTAGAACGTGAACTTTCCAATACGACATTGCAGCTTCTTGCACAGACCGAGGCGCTTGCTGAATTCCGTGAAGGCATCCTTGCCGTTGTCCGCAAAGCGCCGCCGACAGAGCCTATTGCCCGTGAACTTCGCGAAAAGCTAAAAGTGCTTCCGTGTAAATCTATTGATTGGGATTTATTCGAAACACAATTCAAAGCCGCACATCCGGAATTCCGCCTCAAGCTGTTGGAATTATATCCTGACTTGACAAAAATGGAATTGCGAATTTGCACACTGATCAGAATGAATCTGAAATCCGATGATATTTCGCGCCTCACCTGCCTCTCAGAACGCAATATCGAAAATCATCGGTATCGGATACGCAAGAAATTGAATATGGTCAAAGAGCAAGATCTCGCTCAGGAATTAGCAAAGATGTAAGACCAACGGACATTTTAATATGACGGGGTGTTTACTTTCTCTATGAATCTTAAAGCAAATAAATCTCTTGGGCAGAATTTCCTCGTTGATGAAAAAGCGCGTACGCGAATCGCCGAAGCAGCCTGTGTGATGGAAGGCGATGTCGCCATAGAGATCGGTCCGGGTACAGGACTTCTCACCAAAGAGCTATTAAAGCTCCCATTAAAAAAACTCATTGCATACGAAGTTGATGACCGCGCAGTTGAATTACTTCGCGAAGAAATTCTGGATGACAGGTTCGAAGTTCGAAGTGAAGATTTTTTGAAAGCTGATATTTCCGCACTTCAGAATGAATTTGGTGCGAAGTTAAAAGTCGTCGGGAATATTCCTTACTATATTACAAGTCCCATTCTCTTTAAGCTTATTGATGATCGTGATCACATTACAGATGCGACACTTCTGATCCAGCTTGAAGTTGCTGAGCGGCTGACGGCTGAGCCTCGGACAAAAGCCTATGGCATACCCACTGTACTTGCGAATTTTTTCGGCGAAGTAAAATTTCTTTTCAAAGTAAAAGCCGGATGTTTCAGACCGGTTCCCAATGTTGACTCTGCTCTTATTACAATTGATTTTCAAAAAGATTACTTCACAAGATCGGCAACTCAGCCATCTTCGGGTTTCGAACCAAAGATATTTCAGACATTTGTGCGAACGATGTTTGCAATGAGAAGAAAGATGCTGAGAAATAACTTGAAGAATTTTTTAACTACAGAGCAATTGTTACTGGCTCCTGATAATCCTGCAATCGCTCCTTATTTAACAATGCGGGCTGAGGAGTTAGATGTTAAGGAATTTCTTAAGTTCTTTACTTCGATTCAATTGCTTTCCCAATAGTGGGATGGACTCTTAGTTCGCCCCATTGGAGAAAAAACGCTTTGTCAGCAAATCCAAACATGCGACATTAGTTGTATAATTTTGTTCTATAGCCCTCATTTCTACTCTTTTTTGAAGCAAGAAAAAAATCGACATAGTTTTATCCGCAGAATCATCCGCGTTATTTCGCCGACGGAGTTTGTCACGTTTGCTTTTATCGCCCTGGTCATTATCCTTACGATTGTTTTTCAGGACAAGTTAGATGCTGTCGGAATTGTGATCTATACTACGATCCTCCTTGTCACGATCATTATTGTTAATTTTGTTCGCTCTCTGAGCAATTCAAAAGTTGTTCGGGCAGTGCATACATTCTATATTATCCCACTTGTTATCTTAGTTTTTAAGACTGTAGAAAAACTTTCGTTTGCATTGCATGGCAGGGATTATGATAATGTGCTTATCGGCATTGACCGCACGATCTTTGGAGTGAATCCCACGGTATGGCTGTATGAACATTTCCCGAATATTCCTTTATTTACGGAGATCATGCAGCTTTGCTATTTCTCCTACTATATTATTCCCGTTATCCTTGCAACGGAGTTTTTTATTCGCCGCCGGCATGATCATACTGAAAGCCGCTATACCGATCCGCTGGAAATACTTCGTTTTACATTGATCTATGGTTTGTTGACTTCGTATGTTGTTTATATTTCACTTCCCGGAATAGGACCACGGTTTACGCTGCATGATTTTTGGTCGATTTCCAAAGAATTGCCGGGAGTATTATTTACCGAGCCTATACGATGGTTTATTAATCTTGCTGAAAATATCCGTATCGGTATGACAAGTATTCAGGCAGCGCAAGCCGTGACACGCGATGTATTCCCGAGCGGCCACGCAGAACTCGTCGTCATAGAGATGATCCTTGCGTTTCGCTTTAAGGCAAAGGCTCGATGGCTCATTCTTTTTCTCGGCTTTGGATTAATTTTTTCTACGGTCTATCTGCGCTATCATTACGTGATTGACGTCATTGTAGGCTCCTTACTTGCCATGATCACGATCTATACATCAGCGCCCGTAATGAATTTCTTCCTCCGAGTGAAGGAAAAAATGGCAAAGCAATTCGCAAAAAAATAGAAGTTCTTCCTGTATTTCCTTTCTCAGAGTCAAAGATTTAAGGTGCTTACAGGTATTTGCAAAACTTTCTTGCCGCAAGTCACGTATATATAGTTTATATGGGATCATTTTACTACATCTTTGCTCTCGGCGTGTTATTAATGATAGGATGTTCGAGTTCGGACATTACTTCAGCTAATGACATTGTTTTTCCGTCGAAAAACGTCAGTTTCAAGGGGCAGGTCGAGCCGCTTTTTTCTCTAGCCTGCAATAGTTGCCACTCCCCGGGAAATACCGTTGATCTCAGTTCCTTTGTAGGCGTCCGAGCGACAAGGGTAGTCAATCAGCCGGGTGATACAAACTGTGGGTTGATGCAAGTCATCTATGGCAGAGCAACGCATCTCGGACCAGTGAATATAGATAATATCCGAAAACAAGGCTTGAAACAATGGGTGATCGAAGGAGCGCAGGACAATTAAAAATTAGAAATGTAAAATTAATAATTGGGATGCTGACAAAAGACGAATGACGAAAAAAAAATATATTTATCTATTATTTCTGGTTCTGCTCTTTGCGGCGAATTCTTCCTATGCCCAGCAATTTGGGCATGATATGCGTAATTATTTTGATTTTGGCGAGCAGTTCTATTCTGCTGCCGAGCAATCCGCCGACGCATCAACTCTCGATGTCCGCATCAATACAGCCGATGCGCTTTTTTCTTTTTTGAAAACCGATAAGGCAAATGCTTCACGCGGAGCATATTTTGCAGTGCGCGATATATCCATTGAGTTACGGGAGAAACCGGCGGGACAAACATTGAAGGCGATAAATATTCGTGATACGATCTTCACCAATAATTTTGCGGAAACAACTTCAAAAGAAACGTGGAATTCGCTTATCCGGAATATATCGCTTGACGGCATTATACTTCCGAAAGTTATCGAAGTGCACATAGAGATACGGGATGGTTTTCTCGCGCGGCTTGCCAATCGCCCTGTAACGCTTGAAGTCACGCTTCGCGGTTTCCACCGCGAACGTTCGGTAACGGGCGCTGATTCAACTTTTATAGGACTTAGTGATATTTTTATTCTGGAAAAATCAATCGACCCTTATACCTATCGGGCAAAAAATTGGGGTACCTCTACCGAATTCAGTCGCGATCTTACCGGAGGATTAACCATCGCTTTAGAAAAAAAACTGAAAGTTGATAGTATTCAGATCCGCTTGATGCAGACGGCGAACGTAATGCAGGAAAAAGATTTTAAACCTGTGCTACGAACTTCACAAAGTATGAATTCAGAAGGTCTCATCGCAGATAAAATCGTTAAAGCCGCAAGTGCCGATAGTGAGATCGTTTATAAAATAACTGATTCCGATAAGAACGATAGCCTGTTTAGATTTTATTCTGTGCTTTTTTCAATTCCGGGAAAAATGCTGGAGCAAGGTAAATACAGGCTTGATGTAAAAGTCAGAGCCGGAGGATTTACGCGATCATTCAGCCAACCGCTTGAGCTTGTTTGGCATTATATGCCGCTATCACTTGAAAATCCAAGAGATGCAATTCCTCCCCTGCAGCATATTACGTCCGATGAGGAATTCAAGGAAATTTCAAAGGGATCGCGCGAAGAGCAACTTCGGAAAATGTACGAGTTCTGGAAAAAGCAAGACCCGACTTCTGAGACGGCATTTAATGAGCGTATGGATGAATTCTACCGCCGCGCCGATTATGCGTATTTTAATTTTGCCAGAAGTGCCCGTATGATCGACGGCGCAATGACTGATCGCGGAAAGATTTATATTCTATTCGGTCCTCCGACAAATATTGAGCGCACCTTTCTTCTTGGCGAGCAGCCTGTTGAAATATGGACGTACTCCAATAATGTTAAAAAAATTATTCGCTTTATCGATGCAGGTGGTCACGGAGATTATAAATTAGCGGATGTAAAGACGATGTAAGATTGTTGTTGTCTATGTATTGAGTGTTACAGCGTATAAATTTTCTCAGATAAAATAAAAACTGCGTGTCACAACACGCATCCTTTTTGTGTCATAGACAAGTAGGACTTTCAGTGCTAAATTCGACAGGTGTCGATTTTTCTGCTGAATTCGCCGATTTTGATGCGAAAACCCTTAATTTGACTTTTATTATTTGAAATCTTATGAAACTTGTTAAAGCGTTTTTCTTCTTCGTTCTTCTTTTCATTGCTTCAGCGAGCATTACATTTGGGACGACGTATACGATAACCGTCAGCGGATTAAGTTATAGTCCGAATACGCTGAGTGTCTCAACCGGCGATACGGTAGTCTGGAGCGCAGTATTCAGCAATCATCCGTTGCAATCAACTTCCGTGCCTGCAACTGCACAGGCATTTGGACCGATCAACACCGGAACGACCTTTTCCTATGTGGTCGTAGTAGCAGGTACATATAATTATCAATGTAATGTTCATGGCTCGATGGGAATGACAGGCACATTTACCGCCACTGCTCCTTCTGTAAAAGGTGTAACGTTATCAACTACTGCGGTTGATTTTGGCTCCAAGCGTGTCGGGGGAACAATGAATAAAACGATGACCGTAACTTCCAAGGGACCTGATGCAGCACTGACGATATCATCGAGCCCGCTTTCTGTCGGCACAATGTACACGAACTCTCCGACAACACAAAATCGCTCGCTTACCGTAAACTCGATCGAAACAGAAACCATTACGTTCACACCTACTGCTCGCGGAGTATTTTATGATACTCTCACTATCAATAGTGATGCCACAGTAGTTGCCGATCGAATCAAGAAAGTATTTATCAGCGGAACCGGAATAAGCGCGATATTCTCCGGTCCGACCTCTTTATCCTTTGATAAGGTGCGTGTTGGAAATTCAAAACAACTTACCTATACGATAAGCAACACCGGTGATGATACGCTCTTTCTTTCTTCACCGGCACTTGCAGTAAACGGATTTAGTGTAGTCAGCGGCGCTGCACAGAATATTCTTCCGGGATCAACCGGCTCCGTAACGATTAAATTTTCTCCGACTGTGAAACAGAATTATTCGGGGTCGTTTACATTTACTGCTCAGAATAACGTTTCAGTTCCGACGATACCGATCGGAGGGACCGGAACTGCACCGATCATTTCGTTTGCACCTGTCTCAAATTATGATATGGGGATTGCGTTTGTCGGAGGAACACTGACGGGATCCCTTCAGGTCACTAATAGCGGCGATGATACTTTGCATGTTAGTAATGTTACAATACCTACTACACAGCAGGGTGCTAAGTTCACACTAACCAGCCCAACTACATTTACGCTTCTGCCCGGTGGGAATACGAATATTGGTTTTACGTATACTTCTTCAACCGAAAGCACTGATAATGCCAGTATAGTCATCTCATGTGATGACCCTGCGTCACTATCTAATCAGATATCACTTCTAGCACGAAGCGGCTTGCCGAAAATGTCGATCAATACAAAAGATACGATTGACTTCGGAAGTGTCAGGCTCGGAAGTACTGCTAATGCACTTCTGACCATCACCAATCTTGGAACATACGATCTTACTTTTCACATCGGTAATTTTTCACCTGACGTATTTAGTCTCGGTTCGGCTCCCGGTACTGTTCCTGCTCAGGGGAATGTTCAGGCGACGTTTGTCTTTACTCCAGCGACTGAGGGAGTAACTACCGGAATGGCAATAGTCACAAGTAATGATAGTAAAAACAATAATGATACGATTTATTTTAAGGGTGTTGCAGTTAAATCCGCACTGGATTTCCCTTCATCTGTTGATTTTCATGAGGTCAATATCAACAAAACCCGCGATACCACTCTACACTTGAAAAATTTTGGCACAGGAAGTGCAAAAATATTCCGATACAAACTCAGTGATCCGAACAATGGATTTATTCTCCTTGATACAGCGGCTCATACTTTAAGCGCGAAGGATAGTGTTTCGATAAAAATACGTTTTGCTCCGTCGTTAGAACAAGGGTATGCAGCAACTCTCAGCATTACCACCGACGATGGTGCTGCGCCAACAAGGCAGATCACGCTTGCCGGACGAGGTATTAATTCGAAACTTTCGACTTCTCCTTCTGCTCTTGATTTCGGACAGTTAGATACGGGCACGGCGGTAACGAAAATATTCACGATCACAAATAACGGCACAGCTTCGACAACGATTACAGCCATTAAGGCTACCGGTGATCCTTCATTCATACTTGGAGCGGTGACGCTTCCGCTACAGATCGGAGCAGCTGCAAGTAAGGATATTTCAGTCTCGTTCAGTCCGAAAACTGCGGGCACATTCGATGGAGTCGTGACGATTACGGCAACGGAAGGATCGCCTATCTCCGTAGCGTTACATGGCAAGGGAAAGATTACGATTACCGGATCTGTCAAAGAGAATTCGGATATCGGACTAAAAATGCATATTTATCCGAACCCAAGCAGCGGCAAGGCAACGATTGGAATTACTTGCGTAAAACCTACAAATATAAAGCTTGGACTTTATGATGCAACAGGGAAGTTCATCCAAAATTATGAGCAAACATCTTTTGGCGCAGGGGATTATTCTCTGCCGCTTCGTGCCGAATCACTTGCAAGTGGTGAGTATTATTTGCGCGCAATATCTGAGGGATCTATTACCTTGGAAGTAAAAGTTGTCGTTGTTCGCTAGATCAGTTGTTCTTGTTCTTCAAGGGTGCACAAAAAAAGGGTGCGTCCTTTTTTGGGAGACACATGCCTTCTGAATTTTTATCACAGTATTTTGTATTTAAACTACCATAAAAAAATATATGAAAGTTGCTAATTTTTTCTCCTTGAAATTAACTATTTTTTTTGCAGCAGTTATCGTAACGATTTCAGTGCCTGCATTTTCCAAAACACATATCATTAATTTTGGAGGCATAAGCTTCACACCTAATACCTTAAATGTTGCAGTTGGGGATACCATAGTTTGGAAGGGGAATTTCGGCTTTCATGAATTACAATCTACATCTGTTCCAACCGGGGCAGCTACGTGGGGTCCGACAACTGCTACGCAAACGTCATTAGTCTATGTTGTGACTGTTCCGGGTACTTACGATTATCAGTGTAATACTCATGTAAGTATGGGGATGACGGGTACGTTTACTGCCGTTACAGCCGGCGTGCAGAATGTGGTAAGCAATTCCGCCGCCACATTAGAGAAAAGTTTTCCTAACCCTTCTGCAAGCAGCGCGACGATACGTTATACCTTGACCCATTCATCTGATGTAAGCCTGAAGATCTTTGATCTTAGCGGAAAAGAGATAAAGCAGCTTGTTAATGAATATCAGAATTCAGGCACTCACGAAATAGTCTTCAATGCCAGCGCGCTTCCAAGCGGCAGCTATACTTATCAACTTAAGACAGGCGATGCCATCCTCTCGCAGCAAATGATTATCGTAAAACAATAATCCATTAGTAGAACGGACTTTCGTCCGTAGAGGGGAGACGGACGGACTAAAGTCCGTTCCACTATTTATATTCGCCGTATTTTTGCACCATGTGGAAGAACGTCATTGGGCAAGAACGCGTCAAAAAAATAATCCGTCAGTCGCTTGAAAGCGGGAAGCTTCCGAATGCTTATCTCTTTACCGGCGCCGAAGGTCTCGGCAAAGACGCCATGGCGATCGAGCTTGCAAAAGCGCTTAATTGCCTTTCTCCGGTGGGGCGTCTGCCCGAAGCATGCGATGAATGTGCTAATTGTAAACAAATTGCCTCCTTAAGTTCACCTCTCTTACAATTTATCGTAGCTCGCCCTCATGAAAAAGGCGAAAATCTTGATGAAGAAGATGATGCAAAAATTATTGAAATAATTAGAGAACAACTTGCATTAAAAGCCGCCGACCCCTATTACAACGTTCAGATCCCGAATGCCCAATTGATAAGCGTCAAGCAGATTCGGAGACTCCGGATGCTTCTATCGCGAAGTATGACAGGAGGCAGTAAGCGCGTCCTCATTATCAGCGAAGCGGATATGATGAATCAGCAGGCACAGAATGCATTCTTAAAATCCCTGGAAGAGCCGCATGATAATACACTGATCATCCTTACAAGCTCGAATCCTTCGCGGCTCTATGCTACGATTCTCTCACGTTGCCAAGATGTCCGGTTTGATCTGCTTGAGCCAACGGAGATCGCAGATGCATTAGTTGAGCGCGACGATCTGGATAAAAAGCAGGCAGAATTTTTAGCGCGCTTATCAGGAGGAAGTTTTTCTGCTGCCAGAGGGTTGGTGAACGAAGATGTAGCGGTGCTTCGAAATCAGGTTGTTCAACTTTTGAGGATGGGGTTATCTCAAAGCAGAAAAAATGCACTTGCTGAAATAGATAATTTCCTTCCGCGCGCCGGCGGCGGCTCATTCCTTGAAAAGCGTCATACCGTCGAGCAATTATTGCACCTGCTGACACTTTGGCTGCGCGATGCATTGGCAATTTCATCAGGCAGTGAAGAATATATTTTCAATAACGATCAGCTTGATGATCTCAAAAGATTCACATCGCGTTTCGGAGTACCGATCAATATCGTGAAAGCATTACGCGCAGTCGAGATCGCGCAGCGGAACGTACACCTGCAATTACAATTGCGTCCGGTTGTTTTGCAGATGGTTATCGAAATGGAACAGGCGCTGATCACAGCGTAAATTCGTCTTTCCCTGAACTCACTATTTGTTACTACTGTTAGCGTTTGTCCCAATTCTTAATATTAATGATTTAATTTATGAGACTACTTCGCTTATCATTTCTTACCGTGACCGTTCTTTGTATGTTTTCTTCTGCGCATGCACAGCATTCGCTTCAGGTGGATGATGGCGCAAATCATTACTCCAAGATCGTGGCGCCTACTACTCCCACAACGTTTAAGCTGCCATCAAATACCGGCGCGGCCGGGCAAGTACTTACCAGTGATGGTGCCGGTAACACGTCTTTTCAGCCGGCAGGTAGTTTCACTCCTTCTTTTGGATATTGGTTCAATACTTTTCCATTCCCACAAAATATCCCTCCTAACGGTACTGTGAACTTAGCTACTGGTGGCATTAATACCGGAGCCGCTTTCATTTTTACATTTCCTGGCAGCATTACAATTAACCAAACAGGTATTTACCAAATCGATTTCTCTATCACCATTGGCCAATTTCAACCTAATCCGGGACAGTTTTCTATTGCAATAAATGGAGTTACTGTTAATGGAACGCAGTACACATGTCAGCCTAATTCTGCTACTCAGGGTATGGCTTATTTAAGTTTGAACGCCGGTGATGTTTTAACGGTGGTCAATTCCGGATTTCTGAATGTTACGTTGGGCGGTTTTGGTTTCTTTAATAGCGTAGTTTCATCACTTCGTCTTGCACGGGTTCAGTAAGGTATTTAGTGTTTGTTTCATATACTATACTTACAATATTTCCGGCAATCCTCCAAATCAAGAGATAGATGACTATAGTGTAAATGTGAGTTGGTTATTGCCCGACCATAAATTTCACCATCCCTTTTCCATCACTGACAAAATACACACCAGGGCGAAGTGAGCGTAAAGAATATGTACTTGAAGTCCCATCCGAGCCGAGGAATTCTATGGGCTGCTTTCTGCCGAGGAGGTCGTAGCAGGAGAGATTTGTACCGTGGACTATAGTTAATTTATCGTTAATAAAAATGTTGCATATTGGAATTAGTGTTTCACCAGAATTAACTCCCAACCATCCTTGAAAACTTTTTTTGGCATCGTCAGGCGTATTACAATACATTATTACCCGATATTTATACAAAATAGCGTTTTGATACCGGCCACTGGACGGAAGAGAATAATTACTGTCTAAAGAAATCACTAATCCATTATGAAGATATACCTTTCGGTTTTGGAAATCAAACTCAGCGATTCCGTCACTCATTGGTACTGAAATTTTTTTGGCAGAGTGATTAAGAAAAAATGATTGAAAATCATACCTCCAGTAAACATTAAAAGGAGAGCTATGAATATCTAAAGTATCAGTACTATAGACAGCTCCGGAAATAACGCCCATTTCAAGCGACCTCGAATTGCTCTGTATTCCCGCCACAGTAACAGTTATCGAACCGCATGAAGATTGATTACCGATGAATAATGGCAATATTTTTGCAGCGATCAGAGTATCAGTCCATGAAAAAATTTGGAGTGACGAATCATTCAGGAAGACCTTTCCGGATACTGTTCCAAATTTACCGTATAGAAATATTGTATCTGCATCTGGATTGTGAAGAAGCATCGAATCAATTTGAGGTGTTTGTGCAAACCCTATTGATGCAAAAAGGAAAAAGCAAAAAATTTGTTTGCTCATAATTACAAATATACAACATTCCCCTCTCAAAAACAAGTGCAATTATTTATACCCCTACCCGAATTCCCGGTTGAAACTGTGGGCTAATTTGCTGCCGTGCTCGGAGGCGACTCTGGGCATACGCCTTTCGCGGATGATAACAGATTAGCCCACTTGCAATTATAATTGCGTCCCGTTGTGTTGCAAATGGTTATCAAGTTGGAAGCGGCGTTTATTCCCCAACCATAAATTTTACCATCCCTTTTCCATCACTGACAAAATACACACCAGGGCGAAGTGAGCGGAAGGAATATGTACTTGAAGTCCCATCCGAGCCGAGAAATTCTAAAGGATGTTTTCTGCCGAGGAGATCGTAGCAGGGGAGGAAGTTATTATTTTCTTGTAAAGAAACTTTTAGAATTTTTGAATTGAGGTCAATAATTAGATTTTTAGAATTTGACGATTGCGAAATTACAGATAAAGGAAATTTACCAACAATTGTTAAGCGAAAATATGCATTTTTTTCAATTTGAAGAATGGTTGAGTAGTTCAAGGTCGTGCCGCTATGCCCGTAAAAGCTTGTCGCATATTCACTAATACTAAAAGAAGATTTTGCCAGCGCAGAAGAATCAAGAAAAATGTTTAGGGTATCCTTGGATAAATGATATAAAATACTACTTAATGTAAATCCTTTGTTTGTATTATCATACCTTGATTTAAAAGGTGGGTTCCTATAAGTAACGGTTGCATAGTTTGAACGAAGAGATTTTATTTCAGTTGCAATGGTATCGAATGCAATATTTAGGTCAGATGACCACTGATAATTAGAAGCCACC
>JANYLL010000226.1 GCA_025357895.1 Ignavibacteriota bacterium | reverse complement strand
TGCAGGAAATACCGGAGCAGTGATGAGCGGTGGAACACTCGAACTTGGCAGAATTTTTGGAGTAAGCCGCCCGATGATCGGCTCGCAATTTCCCAGAAGCGCGGGAGGATTTACTCTAGTATTTGATGTTGGAGCAACGGTAGATGCAAAACCACATTGGCTGAAAGAATACGGTATCATGGGATCTATCTATGCAAAAGATATTTTTGGAATTCCGAATCCTACGGTTGCATTGCTTTCAGTAGGCGAAGAAAAATCAAAAGGCAACGAGCTTATTCTTGAAGCTGCGAAACTTCTTGAAGCAACCGACCTGAATTTCATTGGCAATGTCGAAGGCAGAGATATCTTAAACGGCAAATGTGATGTCATTCTCTGTGATGGATATACCGGTAATGTGATCTTAAAATTTGCAGAAAGTGTTCTACCCTCACTAAAAACAAGAATAAAAAAATATTCCGGGAAGAGTTTTTTTCATAAGATCAAAGCAGGGATAACTGCTTCGGTTTTGAAATCATCTCTGAAAGATTTTGATTATCAGGAGTATGGAGGAGTGCCGCTTCTGGGTGTGAACGGAGTCGTTATAATAGGGCATGGAAGTTCAACTCCTCGAGCAATTAGAACAATGCTTTTACGTGCTGAAGAGATGGTAAAAAAAGATTTGGTAGCGACGATCGGAAAAGCATTTGAAAAGGTGCAGGAGAAAACTAATTAATTAATGGAAAAACTTACGACATTAAAACGTGCTGCTATCACTGCCGTTGCGCATTACTTGCCGGACGAAGTAGTGACAAATGCATATTTTGCATCATATCTCGATACCACTGACGAGTGGATAAAAACTCGGACAGGAATAAATACCAGGCGAATTCTTCGTCAAGGTGGTTCGAGTGATCTCGCTTTGCCTGCAGTAAAAAATCTTCTTGAAAAGCGCGGGATAACGGCAAATGAAATAGATATCATTATTTTCTGCACCGTTACTCCGGATATGTTTTTTCCTTCAACAGCCTGTATATTGCAAGAGAAGATCGGTGCAAAAAATGCATGGGGATTTGATCTATCGGGTGCATGCTCCGGTTTTTTATTCGGTCTTGAAACCGGCAGAAGATTTATTGAATCAGGAGGTGCAAAAAAAGTAATAGTCGTTGGTGCCGATAAAATGAGTTCTATTATTGATTACAATGATAGAAATACATGCCCGCTTTTCGGCGATGGCTGCGGCGTAGTTCTTCTTGAGCCGATTGAAGAAGAAGAAAATGGAATTATCGATTCTATATTGCATATTGATGGGTCTGGGGGTGCACATTTACATATGAAGGCAGGTGGAAGTCTTAACCCGACTACACAAGAAACTGTCGATAAGAAATGGCATTACGTTTATCAGGAAGGCAAAACCGTTTTCAAAAGTGCCGTTGTGGGCATGGCAGATGTATCCGCTGAGATCGTGGAAAAAAATAAATTGACGGCTGATGATATTGCCTATCTCGTTCCTCATCAAGCAAATCTTCGTATCATCGATGCGACCCGTGAGAGGATGGGAATCTCACCTGAGAAAGTAATGATCAATATTGATAAATACGGCAACACAACCGCAGGTACGATTCCTATTTGTTTAAGTGAATGGTACGATGCAGGTAAGATAAAAAAAGGAGATTACCTTGTCCTGGCAAGTTTTGGCGCTGGATATACATGGGGATCGATACTTCTAAGATGGGCTTATTAAAAAAATGAAAGCGTATATTTTTCCTGGACAGGGATCGCAATATGTCGGAATGGCGAAGGAATTCGCTGAAATTCCTGCTGCAAAAGAATTGATGCAGCACGCAGATGAACTTCTGCACGTTTATCTGACAAAGACGATGGCAGAAGGAGCGGAAGAAATTTTACGCCAGACAGATTTTACTCAGCCCGCCATTTTCTTGCATTCAATATTGGCTTTGCGTTTCACCGGAGATTATCCGACCCCTCAAGCTTATGCCGGACACTCGCTTGGAGAGTTTTCAGCTCTTTGCGCTGCAGGTGCAATTAAATTTGAAGATGCTTTGCAGCTTGTGCATTTGCGCGGCAAGCTTATGGCTGAAGCAGGGAAGCGCAAGACAGGCACTATGGCTGCAATTATCGGAATGGAGGCCAAAGTGCTTAAAGAACTTTGCGAAAGTGTTGAAACGGAGACAGGAAATATTGTGCGTCCGGCAAATTATAACTCTCCGGGGCAGATCGTCGTTTCAGGGTCGGTAAGCGGAGTGCAAGAAGTTATCAGACGTGCAAAAGAGGCTGGTATCAGAATTGCAAAAGAGCTTCCTGTTTCCGGAGCTTTTCATTCGCCACTGATGCAATATGCTGCGGATGGATTGAAAGAGGCGTTGGCTTCAACAACAATCTCAGCAACGAAAGCTCCTGTTTTTGCAAATGTTTCCGCAGAGCCTCATGGCGAACCGGATTCAATTCGTGATCTTCTTGTTGAACAGTTAACATCGCCTGTGCGTTGGGAAGAGTCGGTAAAGAATATGTATGATTTCGGAATTCGTGAATTTACGGAATTCGGTCCCGGTAAAGTATTACAGGGGCTTGTAAGCCGCACATTAAATGATGTTAAGGTTTCAGGTATTGAAAAACCTGAATGATAAAATATAAAGAGGAAAATAATATTTTGACTGCAGAACACTTAGGAGAGGAGCATCACATAGATTTGGGAGCAGAAATCCCTGCTCATCGTATAGCGCCAATTACCGCAAAAGGGTTTAAGGTTGATGAACTGATTTTTACGCAAGGATTTGTTCATTATTGTGATATAGACAAATGCGGAGGCGGTTGCTGCCATTCGGGCGTTTATGCTGATACGAAAGAATACGAAAATATTCTGGTGCATAAAAATGAGATCATTGCTGTGATGGACGAAACGCAGATCAAAGATCCGGCGCAATGGTTTGATGGCGAATGGATCGAAGATTCAGATTTTCAGAGCGGTAGAGCAATAGGTACACAAGTTCATGATCGTGATGGAGGTATTTCGGGTTTTACTGAAGGATGCGTTTTTCTCGATAAACGTCATTTTTGTTCGATTCAAGTTGCAGCAGCGGCAAATGGTTTGCACCGATGGGCTTGGAAGCCTACATATTGTATTATGTTTCCAATCACTGTCGTTGGGGGTACGCTAACATACGATGATTCGCATTCGGTGGACCTTAATTATTGCGGACCGGATGGATCAGGCAACTATGTACATTCCGTGTACGAAGCCATGAGAGAAGAATTGCAGAATTTCATGGATGAAAAGGATTTTGCAGGACTTGAAAAATATTATGAGGATAACAGGGAGCGTTTTGAAGCTGAACGGATGAAGAATTCGTTGGTGCAGATAAAGATATAGTTGATAAATTTCCTCCGAGAATTCTGTTATCAAAAGAAATAAGGGGTAAAATTTATTTTACCATTGTTTTGCTTTTGAGTTTCAAAAATTTTAATTAATTTTTTCCCTCCTCCATTTCTATAAATTCTGGCACGATTCCTGCAAGAGTATGAAAAAGTGTTCATAATCTCACACAACGAACATGAAAACTCTGTCGGTATTTCTCATAGGCTGCTTTCTCTTAACAGCGGCAACACAAGCGCAAAGAATAGTACGTGTCCGTCCACACGTAACTCGCAATGGAAGATATATTCAATCGTATTTCCGGACTGCTCCGGATCATAACAGATTCAACAACTGGAGCACGAAAGGAAATAGTAATCCCTATACCGGAAAG
>JANYLL010000166.1 GCA_025357895.1 Ignavibacteriota bacterium | reverse complement strand
TATATATTCAACTCGGGCAGGATCATCCGTAGATATTTCCTACCTATCGGATAAGAATATATCAGGCAGAAATTTAGATAGCATCTCCTTCGATCTTCTTTATAATACTGATCTTTTGGATTACCGGAGTATTTCCACAAGCATTCCGGGAGCTGCCCTCACCCTTACTCCCTCTCCCTCAGGGAGAGGGTCAGGGGTGAGGGTGACGATCCGAGGAATAAACATGACGCTCGATTCTCTGAAGCCTGTCGCCACGCTTCACTTTATGCCGATGGTTACGAAGACATTACAAACTCCCATCATCATGAGCAACTTGCAGCTCAATGGTGGCGATGCGAATTACGCGAACTGCATTCTTTCTGCCGATACATCCAATGCAACATTCACCCTCATCACGGAATGTGGTGATTCGACTGTGATGAAATATATGAACGGCATTTCACCGCTCCAGATCACCTCCATCCGTCCGAATCCTGCGCAGGATGAGATCGAGATCAATTTGCTCTCATCATCAGAGCAAAGCATCAGCATCGAGATCTTTGATGCCTTAGGTGTGAGGAAATTATCGGATATAAAAAATATGGTTCATGGAATAAATACCATTCATCTCGATACAAAATCTCTTGTATCAGGAAAGTATGTAGTGAAGATCGGAGGCGAAAGTCAAGGTCTGGTAATTAGCAGGTGAATTTTGCCTCTTCAGAAAGAATGAATAATACAATTACTTCCCTAAGGATCTTCTGAATTCCTCTAACCTTCCGAATTGCTCATTAATATGGATCGCTGCATCATGATCGCGACCGTGAAGTTTTTCGATATCGGCATTCATATCCGGCTCTAGCTTCATTGCAAGATCAAGAAATTTTTTGGCTTCACCGAGGCGTCCCATTTTAACGAGGTTTTGTGCTCTATCGGCAAGCGGCATTGCCTGAAACCAGCGGGAGTTATCGGTGTAATAACTTCGTGCCCGATAATTTTTATCATTCCACTGAAGTTCCGGAAGTGGAACATCGAGCAACGAATCATGCGGAAGAATACGATACGCAAGCCCTGCAGCCATAGGTTTGAAACTTGGTGCAAAAAGCGGATCACGTTGAACGATCACTTCCGGCGAAAGAAAGATCGGGCGCTCAAGATTTCGGGATACGAAGGCTTCAGTAAATGCTGTATAGGTTCGGGCAATTGATTCGCCGCCATAGTCCTCGCCGCGATCAAATTCCACTAAGTGAACCATGAATGCTGATAGCTCGGGCTCAGCACGTTTCATCACATCCGGAAATCTTTGCTTGAGGTGATTATAGTACCAAGGTCTATCCCGAAGCATAGCAACATCAATGACAAAAATATCGGGACGGATCTTTTCCACAAGCTGATAATAAAAAGCTCCGCTTGCCCAAAAATCCCAGCTTGAAGTAAAAATGATGGCATCCTTCGGAAGACTTCGCAGCATATTTTTCGTATAATCTTCGACAAAGTAATTTCCGCTTTCATCGACATCCTTAAAATGTGTGAAAAGTTGAAGTCCTATTATTGCAACTGCTGCAATAAATGCGAGATATTCCTTTTTTCTTTCCTTAGCTGATCGGTAGAGCCAAACCATACCGAAGGTCATGGAAATGATCGAAGCAATATATGCAGTGAGAAAATATGGATTGATCTCGAGAATATCAAAATTGATCGACCAAAAAAGACAGCCAAAAAACAACAGCAAAATAAAAGGAAGCAAATGCGCCTTTCCTCTTCCTGATGAATTAAAAAGTGCAGAAAGCCCGGTTACGATAAGTCCAAGACCGAGAATAGAAAATTCTTCAGGATATTTCCCCCAGAAATACGGCCAGTTGCGCCCCGGTGCATCCTTGGTAAACATCATTATGCTATACTGCCCGCCACGAAAGTGCTTCCAAAACGAATACCAATTAGCCGGATGCCCCCAATCCATGAGCGGAAATTGCGAAGAGCGGATCGGGAAATATAAATACGGCAGCAAGCCAAGTGCAAACGGAAGAGCAAGTTTTGCAATGCGAACAAAAGAATCTTTCCTGAATCCGTAAGTCGCGAAGAACATATACAAACATGCCGGAGCAAGAAGAACTGTCGTTAAGTGATTCGAAAAACTTAAGCCAAGCAAGAATGCAAAAAGAAATGACTCTCTTCCGAATTTTTCTTTATCGATCCGCAGCATTCTGAAAAAGAACGTCAGTACAATGGGAACAAGGAAGCAGTGGATTGGATAGACTTCAACAGATGATGATGTATCCCACCACGTTGCGCTGAATGCAATTACAAGTCCGGCAAAAATTCCGGCAGCGACGGATTCTTGCTTTTTTTCTTCGGTGATGCTCTCTTGTATTACTACCGGTTTTACAACAACCTTCTTCCCTTTCTGTTGCTGCTGTACTTTTTCCTTTTTCTTATTAAACCAATAGAGATAAAGCTCTGAGATAAAAAATACCATTGCTCCGCTGCCAAGCGCGACAAAAAAAGCAGACATGATATTCAACCGCAAAATGACAGTTGAAGCAATAGGCAAATTTGCAAAGAGAAAACCAATAATGCAGAAAATAGGATAGCCTGTAGGGTGAGCAATACCAAGCGTTGCGCAAACCGTTGCAAGTTCGCCGCCATCAATGAAGGGAACAGACTGCGCCATCGTTTGCAAATAGATGACGAAGGAGATTAGAAAGACGAAAATAGCGCCGAAGATAGGACGAGAAAAAAGCTTTTGCATGAAAAGTGCTTCGTTCTTAATGATGAATTATAGAATGTTAGCTTTTGATAAATTCACGGGATTTTCACTATGCCGAAAGTCGCTTTGCAATTCTCGACTAGGTTTAGAACAATACAATATCAACGTTGTAAAGCTTTCACAGCCAGATACGCCTGCATAGCTATGCCTGTTTTGAGTGCCGATTCATCAATATCAAAATGATCGTTATGAATATCGGCAGTGATCCCCTTTTTAAGATTACGAATGCCAAGGCGGTAGAATGTACCCGGGACTTTTTCTAAATAATACGCAAAGTCCTCGGCGCCCATTAAGCGTTCCGCCTGAAATACATTATCACTTCCGAAAAGCTCTCTGGCGCATTCTTCGGCAAAGATCGTCTTCGATGGTTCGTTACGAAGTACGGGATAGCCTTTATCAATCAGCACTTCACATGTTGCACCCATCGCAGAGCAAATGCCTTCGGTAATTTCTTTTACACGAATATGTGCATACTCGCGCCACTCTTTTGTCATCGAACGTAATGTGCCGACGAGCTTTACATCTTCCGGAATAATATTGGGCGCAAAGCCTCCGTGAATCGAACCAATAGTAATTACTCCCTGCTTGAATGGATCAATGTTACGTGAGATAAGGGTCTGCAATGCAAGAATCACTTGTGCGCTTGTCACAATAGGATCAACAGTAAAATGAGGACGCGCTCCATGACCGGATCTTCCTTTGATCGTGATGTAAAGTTCATCAGCGCTTGCCATCATCTCGCCTTCGCAGAAGCCGATAGTACCTGCATCATGCTGGGCGATGACGTGCAAACCATAAATTTCGTCAACGCCGTCGAGCGCTCCATCTTCGATCATGAAAGGTGCGCCGCCCGGATTTTTTTCTTCACTTGGTTGAAAAAGAAACCTTACTTCACCATGCAATTCATCTTTTAATTCTGAAAGGATCATCGCTGCTCCAAGCCCAATTGCTGTATGTGCATCATGTCCACAGGCATGCATCCTCCCTTGATTCTTTGATGCAAAAGGAAGTCCGGTTGCTTCGAGGATAGGAAGGGCATCCATATCGCTGCGAAGCGCTATTGTTTTCCCTTTCGAATTGCCTTTTAACGTGCCGATAATACCTGTCTTGGCAACTCCACGTTTAACAGAAATTCCCTGTTTCTCCAAAGTATCTGCAACCAGCTTAGAAGTCTCATGTTCTTCGAAGGCAAGTTCAGGATTCGCATGAATAGTGCGGCGAAGTTTTACTACTTCATCGAAATATTTATCTGCAAGCTGCTTTATCTTTTCTTGTAATTGCATTAATTTAAGTATTCCGAAACTTTCTAAACTGTCATTGCGTGTAGGGCTTTAGGCCGACGAAACAAGATTAAAATTTCAAGCATATAACAAATTTCAGGATCTTAGATTGCTTCGTCGTTGCTTAGCAACTCCTCGCAATGACATCCTAACAGAAAATATATTAATAAGTAAGAATTATTTTTTTCTTACAACAAATTTTAATTCTGCCGGTTCAGTTGACAACACTTCAATTCCCTTCGGTGCTTCAATAATTGGCTTAATGACGGAAAGCGAATCGAACCGCAATGCATCATAAATAACTTTTGCATGAACGGTCATCGGATCGAGCTTTGCAAGTTGATCGACTCCGCCGCGAAGTGTAACGGCTAAACTTCCCGGGCTAAGCAGCAAATCCCTGTTCAGCGGCAATGCTTCGACTGATACAGGAATATCCTTAAAAGTCCGTTCGGCAATTGCCTCAATGCCGATGTGCACAGTGATCGTTGCTACAGAGCGCGAAGTTATCTCATCTTTTAGCGTGTCCGATAGTTCGAGAGTTTTTGTAAAGGACTCACGAACATTATGAATTTTCAAAATTTTCGTGGGGAATGCGCGAAGTGAATCAAGCATGATGCTCGAACCTTTCACCGTTATTTGCACAGGTGAGATCAGCGGATCACCGACAATTGCATATCCGCTTGCCGGAGTTATATCCAGCCGCAGATCGACGGGAACACGTTTCGTCATCTCACGAGAGAACTGAATGCCAAGTGAGTCGGGAATGATCTTTACAAGTTTCACCTCGCTCGGAATGGTGGATGAAGCGGCAAGGTCTTCCTTCGTTATAAAGAATTTTCCGATCGTAAGTTCCTTCGTATCACGTTCGCTAAGATCGAGTTTGAATCCTGAATTACGTCTGAAGTTCATCAACATTAAGCGCCAGCCTATGCCGCTAAATCGAGCATGTATACGTTCGGGAAGTTCAGTAGCAACTGCAAATCCTGTTGGGGAAGTGATTTCCAGAGGGAGATCCATATCAACTTCATACGAGGAAGAAAGATGTACGTATGACCATAAGAGCAGCGCAAAAAAGATCGCCGCACTGAGTATTCCGATCCTTCGCGCAAGTCCCATGAATGAGGAATTAAAAATTAAAAACTGTAAATTGAAAAATTTAAATTTAAAATCTATGTGATCTGCTTCAATTCTCTATTTTCAATTTTCAATTTTATTTCACCAGTACCATAGGCTTCGTCATGGTTTTGCCATTGACTTCAAGCCGGCAATAGTAGGTGCCGCTTGGAAGCGTTCTTCCGTCAAAAATGGCTTGATTAGTACCTCGCCCCATGTATGAATTGGCAACGGTCGAAACAAGCGATCCGCGCGAATCAAATACTTCTAAAAGCACTCGTGAACTTTCAGTAAGTGCAAATTTGATCGTTGTCGTGCCAATAAAAGGATTCGGCTGATTTTGATACAACTCAAATGTCGGGCTTTGCGATTGCGAGACGGCGTTAACAGGATTTGTAATAAGATTCTGCCACTTCGATGAACCGTTAACAGGGAATTCGAATCCGTTCGTCGAAGATTTGAAATCATCCGTCAATGTAATTGCAGGCTTATTCAAGATCGATTTACGTAGTTCATCACTGACACCAAACCATTGCGTCAAAAGAGCGGCATAGATCTGGCGGAAATCAAACGTTGCCTGAAGATCGCCATAAATATCAAGATGTGCTGCATCGAGTTTCGGATTTTCTCCATACAACTCACCATTAATAGGCTTGCCGAAAAGGAACATCGGTGCAGCCGTGCCGTGATCTGTTCCGAAACTTCCATTCTGATTTACGCGTCGTCCGAACTCAGAATACGTCATACCGATAACGTTATCTGCAAATCCCATATTCTCAATATCTTTCTGAAAAAGCGAGATAGCCTCTCCGAGATACTTATGAAGCAATCCCTGCCCTGCTGAGGGATCTTTCGTGTTCTGGCTGACATGAGTATCAAATCCGCCCAACGTAACAAAATAGACGCGCGTTTGCAAGCCGCCTTTAATGCACCACGCTACTTTTTGTAATTGAACTGCTAAAGGATTTACTGAAGGATAGGTAACCGTATTCGTTGTCGAACCGGATTTTGCAAAGACATCCTTAAAGCGCTGCCCATATTTATCGGACTGCGTAAGAATACCTCGGACAAATTGTAATTCGTTTCCGGCATTTGTATTCGGTGGCGGATCATCAGTGTAATTTTTTGCTGCATTATACTTACTCGGATCTATCACTGCCGATGCCATTACTGAT
This sequence comes from Ignavibacteriota bacterium, assembly GCA_025357895.1. Classification (GTDB taxonomy): domain Bacteria; phylum Bacteroidota; class Ignavibacteria; order Palsa-1295; family Palsa-1295; genus PALSA-1296. Next base: position 5,602 of record JANYLL010000166.1, on the reverse strand, counting down.
CTTGAGCCTTGGAAGGCAAGAGATGTAGAATAATCGATAGCAATTGCAAGCGGATCAGGCGAATTACCGATATCGATCGGATACGTATCCGGCACTTGTGTTTCCAAATATCTTCCCATCCAGCCCGTCGAAATTACTATTTCCGAATCGCTTGCTGTGTTCCAGATATCAGTGGCGCGGAAATGTGAACGGTTCGGATTGCTGTAGCCGACATTCTGCACGACGGCAAGTTTGCCGTCACTAAACATCGAATGAAAATCCGCACCCAACGGAGGATTTAAAGCAAGATCGCCGCGAAGGTGATACGGCGTAAGCATGGCTTTATCAGCAGAACTAACATAACCAATATCTGTCCGGTGTTTATCATAGTTTGGATCTTGCAGCGGAATCACCGTATTCAAACCATCATTACCACCCTGCAAGTTTATTATCACCAAAACTTTATTTGTATCTGATTGAACATTTAATAATGTATCAAGCATAGGTGATCTGCCAAAAGCCCTGCCTGAAAAAAGAGTACCAATGCTGAACGGGACTGAGGCAGCAGCAATACCAAGTGGTAAGCTTTTAATAAAATCTCTGCGTTTCATGATTATTTTTCCTCCTAAAGTTAATTTGTCATTCCCTGAATTATGGATTTACAACGATATACATAATTTTATCATTTGCAGCAATAACGCCGCTACAAGTTACTGTGAATGAGCCTGCAGCAGGAACAACTGTCAAAATATTTCTACTATTAGCATTAACTTGCATAGTTGCGGTTATTACTGACGATGCAGTAACCACAGTATTATTAATTACTTCAGAAGCCGCGCCTCCGGTCAATGTATAGACTTGAGCATATTTATTTGCTCCTGCGCCGCGAAGTTGAGGAGTCAAAATAGCGCCGCTCGTATTGACAAGAGTTACACTATTATTGCCAAGCTGTATTGTATTGCTTGCGCTCACTACGGCCCCATTTCCGATTGCCGTCGCGTTAGTTAATGCTGAAGTACTTGCATTGGCACTATAACCAACAAACGTATTGTTCGAGCCTGTTGTATTTGCAAACCCTGCTACTGAGCCTAATGCGGTATTCTCATCTCCGGTTGTGTTGTCCAGAGCATCAAAACCGCTGGCGGTATTCCCATATCCGGTGCAATCGTACAGCGCATACATGCCACTGGCGGTATTATAATTTCCGATTGTGTTGCTATAGAGTGCTTGATAGCCACTTGCGGTATTCCCATATGCCCGCGTGTTGTTGTACAGTGCCTGGTAGCCACTGGCTGTATTCTGGGTTCCTTCATCATTGCTATAAAGTGCTTGGGATCCGATGGCAGTATTTTCGTTTGAGCCGTAATATGTATTATTATAGAGCGACTGGTAGCCGACAGCGGTATTATTACTTCCGATTGTGTTGTATCCAAGCGCACCGGCTCCAGTGGCAGTATTATTACTTCCGGTAGTGTTGCCCTGCAGAGCAGCAATGCCGCAGCCAGTATTAAAGTCTCCCAGATTATTATAAAGCACATCGTTACCGATACCAGTATTGTAGTTTCCATCGTTGTTTCCCATCGCCCCCCAACCGGTCGCTACATTATCGTGCCCGTTTATGTCATTCTCTAGAGCACAGGCGCCGATGGCAGTACTTTTGGATCTGCCCTGGCTCTTATAGAGCGCCCAGTAGCCGACAGCTGTATTTTCCCACCCAGTCTTATTAGCGGTGAGAGCACCAGAACCAAAGGCGGTATTCCGCGCACCTTGAGGTAATTCTGCGGCTAGATCTGGTTCGCAGCCAGTACCTGCAAGGCTATTGAGGGCTTTGTAACCGACTCCGGTATTATCAGTGTTAGTATAGCTGCCATCGCAAGAAGTAAGAAAAGTCATTGTCAAATTGCCAGCGTCGTTACCCGCAAAGAAATTTGTTAAGTCTCCAAAGCTATGAATGTATGTATGGGGACTTATACCAGCGCCCTGAAAAATTACCCCTGTTCCGTTTGCAATTGATGCCGGGATTAGAAGACCGAAATGGGTAGAGACGAGGGGGGGGCCGGCTTGGTTACCGAGCATCCGCATCTGCTCGATACTAAATGCTTCCATCATAACGTCGTATTGATCGATCGAGCCAAAAGTATTTGGAATAGAATTGGGTGGGGCGGGGTCTCGAATCGTATTTCCGGCTGTCATCCAATACACATTAAACGCTTGGGTAGTTGGGATGCCAATTCCACCAAGCGAATTCAGTGAAAGGCTGTTTGTCGTTTCGTCGTAGAGCAGTCTGGTGTCAACACCGTCCACGAGGTTGAGTGTTTTTCCTTTGCCGGTTATCCGTTTTCCATTAACCATAATCGAGCCGACATAATCGACAGCCATCTTATCTTTTGTGACGGATTTATCTGCGATCGAGACGGCGTAAGGTGCCCCGGTAAGCTGAGTAATAGGCTTCAACTCTTCGCCTCCGTCGATCTTGACACCGATCCAAAGTGGTTTAGAAAAATCCTGTGTAATTGGCAATGGAGATGCTCCGCTGCCGAGCATCACTGTAAAGACACCAGCATTGATTGTTTGTTTGTATGCACCACTCCATATAGGAATTGTACCATTTGCATCGAGGTAAAGTGTAGTCGTGATGAGATGATCTCCGCTAAGAAGACTGCCACTATTTGTCTTTACGGTGCCTTGATAGGAGATCACTCTAGTATTTGGTGCATCGTTAGATTGAGCGCAAAGTAAAGTAGAAAAAATTCCACAAAAAATAAACGCAAAGAGAAAGCGAAAAATAGAGTTCATAATACCTCCTATAAATGTTTTTTGAAATAATTATGTAAGTTGAAAATCTGCAAAAAGTGAGATCGTTGTGGCCAATATACGTAATGGTGTAACTTTCTCCTGATCGCTAAGTGAAGCCCACTCATACACGTTCGGAGGAAAGAGATTTGATTTTTCAATATAGCGATTAAGCACATAATCCGACGGTCTCTGTGCGCAAAGATACGTAGCAATCTCTTTCACAATGCCGTCGAAGGTGCCATTGTAATTTGTCAACTGTTTACCCCATGCTGTAATCATAACATCCGGTAAATCTATGGAGGGTAGAGCATTACTATATCCATCCGACCCCCCGAGTGTAGGTAAACTTCCTCCTACTAATGCCGTTTGTATAATATCTCTATATGGCAGCGTCGTTGTACTTATCCAATTATGGTAACCGGGCCAACCTTTCACGTTCGGCGGATCAAGCAGTATTTGCGAGCCTCCGGCTGCATAATAGTATAGCGTGCCTGCGGCGAGTTCATCGATTTGAATATCAAATGTTCTCAGCAAGCCGATGAGATGTTCGAAAGGTGATTTGATCTCAGCTCCGATATTTGATTCATCGAAGAAGTGCGCGCTCTTAAGCAATGCTGCGATGACAGGCTTCAACTCCCAATTGCTTGCCTTAAAAAGTGCTGCCATTGCATCAATGACATCTCTCTCTCCCTTTTGAGAAATATCATGATACACAAAATACTGATACAACTTACTGCAGATATACCATGCGATCTTATCACCTCGCTGATCGAAGATATGATCGATCAGATCCATATCCATTGAAGCGCCCGATGCTTTAAGGTTATAGATTCTTGGAGTGGTATCGTAGATCGTTTGTTTGCTGGTATTATGTAAATCGATATTGTATAATGCAGGAAGAATGTTCGGCGGCGGCGACTGATAATCCACCGTCCAGCCGGTTAACGCATGAGCAATACCTTCAACATCACTTTGCGTGTAGTTTGCTTTACCGTCTTTATCTACAACACCCATTGTGAAAAGCTCCTGCAATTCGCGAGCATAATTTTCATTCGGAGCCTGACCGACATTTAATACTCCGTCAAGATAGTAGAGCATAGCAGGCATAATGGTAACATCCGATACCATCTTCTTGAAATTTCCCCACGCATTCTGGCGCATATAGGTCAGAAAATTATATGTTGCCTGTGGCCAGACCACCTTCTTTGCTTCAATGACAAAATGATTCATCCAGAAAAGCGTCATCTTCTCGCGCAGCATGACTTCCGGTAAGTCCATCTGTGCAGTCCAATGACTGCGAATCTTCATCTGAGCAGTGTAATAATCATTTTGCTGCTGAATGGGATTATTATAAACATAAGGCGGTACGCGAAGCCATGCCGGCGGCAATGAAGGAGTTTTGCCGTCATCTGCATTTCCCGGAAGAACGGGAACAGTAGGCCTCATCAATAGTGTGTCATCAAGCAGCGCATCGACAACAGAGGAAAATGATTTTCCGCTTGCAGCCTTGATCTCGGCAAGCGTTGCTCCGAAACCGGCGCGGCGATAGAGATGATTGATCGTATGGACATCCCATGGCTGCGAAGTTGAGGGTGTCCATGGACTAAGATCGGTCGAAACGATCTGCTGACGATCACGATCGGAGTTGGATAAGAATTGAGGTGATTGAGATAATTGAGGTGATTGAGATGGCAAGCCTCCTGCCGCAGGTGCAGAGGCAAATGAGTCAGATGAAATAGCGGCAGTACCTGCGGCAGCAACTCCGACAGATTGTAAGAATGAACGTCTATCCATAGAATACCTCCTCAAATAAAAAAAATTCTAAATATAGAACGATTCGTAAAGAGTATGGTTTCATAAAAAGCATGCTCACTTTCATTATCCTGCGTCAAAAATACGTATATTTATGGCAGCGTTAATGGGCACCTATTTTTTTAGTATTCATGATCATCTATATACTTATCGGAATCGCGATCGGCGCAGCAATCGGATATTTATTTTCTGAAAGCAGATCACGGCATTTAGCCGGAAAACATTCTGCACTTTCCGAACAGCTTCAGCAAAAAGATAATCAGATCGGACTTCTGGATCAACAATTGCGGGAGGGTAATCAAGAGATTCGACTTCTCGACGGCAAATTGAAAGAATCTGAAACATCCAGAAAAAAAGATCTGGAATCGGCGGAGGATAAATTAACTCTTCTAAAAAATGCAAAGGATCAATTAACCGATGCCTTCGGAGAATTAAGCCGTCAGGCATTATCGGCAAATAACCAGGATTTTCTAACTCTTGCAAAATCCGAACTCGAACGCCATCAGGGTGAAGCAAAAGGCGATCTGGAAAAACGCCAACAAAGCATCAATGAATTGGTTCAACCGATGAAAGATACATTAAAAAATGTTGGGGAAAAAATTCAGGAAATCGAAAAAACGCGGGAAGGAGCCTATCAATCTCTGACACAACAAGTCTCTTCCCTGTTGACTGAAACGACGAAGCTTTCACGTGCAATGCATTCATCTCAGACGCGCGGGCATTGGGGAGAGATACAACTTAAACGTGTGGTTGAAATGGCAGGAATGCTTGAGCATTGCGATTTTACTCAGCAGGAATCCAAAAGCACTGAGGATGGGAGACTTCGCCCCGATCTTATCGTCAAATTGCCTGGCGGCAAATCCATCATCGTTGATGCGAAGGCTCCGCTATCAGAATATCTTGAAGCAATGGATACGACTGATGAAAATATCCGCAATCAGAAACTTGCCCTCCATGCGAAACAAATACGAGGTCATATCTCTGCACTCAGCAGAAAAAATTATTGGGAGCAGTT
>JANYLL010000158.1 GCA_025357895.1 Ignavibacteriota bacterium | reverse complement strand
TATATATTTATTATTTTCAAGCCCGGAAGGGCGATGTTATTTAATGAAAGCCTCACACCTTCAAAAATCCCAATTCATATACCATCGGCTGAAGCTTTTCCGTTAGCGCTTTATACGCCGTTTGAAACCCTTCGAAGCTTACCGGTGCGAAGTCCCCGCTGGCGTTGCGTTTTTCTATGGCTTTGCGGATCTGATACCAGCCCACATCCGGTCAAGGATATTAACTGTGACGAGTTCCATCGAAAATATTCAAATAATCCTCAAATACATAAATCCTATTTCGTTTGGAGCCTGTCAACTCTTTAAGGATTCCTATGCGTTCAAAATCATTAATCAACGAGTAAGTTGTCGCAGGGGTAATATTCAGTAATGTTTGAATTCGCATTGCACTCATTATAGGCTCTTTATACAAGAACTTTACTAATTCTAATGCTCTCTTTGCTTTCTTCCCCAGCGAGGGGACTCCATGATGTTCGACTTTTTCTTTCAAACTCAAAATGCTATGGAATGTTCCGATGGAGCTATTTGATGTTTCAATTACACCGGATAGGAAAAATTTTATCCATTGGGTGAGATCATTATGCGTTCGAACCCTCGTTAAATAATCATAATAATGCTGCTTATGTCTCTCGAAATAATCAGAGAGATAAAGAGCAGGCTTCTTTAATAACTCAGTACTAACGAGATATAATGCGATCATAAGTCTTCCTATCCTTCCGTTACCGTCTAAAAAAGGATGGATCGTCTCAAATTGATAATGTGCAATGGCAATTTTTATCAGATGGGGAACATAGAGTCTTTCATTGTGAAGAAATCTTTCCAGATCGCTCATCAGTTCAGGTACTTCTTCATGCAACGGGGGAATATAAACAGCATCCTTTAACGTTGCTCCGATCCAATTTTGACTTTTTCTGAACTCACCAGGATTTTTATTTTTTCCTCGTACATTTGACATTAAAATCTTATGGGTTTCCCCAAGCAAACGATTAGAGAGAGGCAATTTGACAAGCGAGTCAATAGCCCGATTCATCGAGGCAATATAATTTCGCACTTCTTTTTGGTCATTTCTTTTTTCTTCAGCAAGATTTTCTTCATCGATAAAAGCCTCACCTATTGTTGTTTGCGTACCTTCAATTCTGCTTGATTCTGTTGCCTCTTTATAGATATGCATGGTAATAAAAAAATCAATATCAGGGATCAGCTGGCTGAATGCATTCAGTTCACCTATCTTTCGATCTGCTTCTGAAAGTAATTGATTTATTTCTATGTTGGAAATTTGCCACTCGTGGTTAATGAGTGATGGAAGAAAATTTTTGTACTGGAATTGCTTGCGGAAAACGCCTGCAGAAAAATCCTTAATGTCTATAATCCCCTCCATATTTTTTTATACCATAAGAGTTTAGAGCAAGTTAAAATACAAATTCCATTATTTTAGTTTCCGGCCGTAAGTTAAAATAAGAAATTCCTTATTTTAACTTGCTCTCTACACCCCTTCACACCCTCAAAAACCCCAATTCATACACCATCGGCTGCAATTTTTCAGTTCTGTCATTCCCGCGAAGGCGGGAATCCAGGTTGGAGGTTCGGAAACTGATAACCCGTTTCCGAAAGATCAATCCAATGCGGATTTCTTTCCTCTATAAGCCGGATCTTCCATGACCGATTCCATTTCTTTAATTGCTTTTCACGTTTAATTGCTTCCGTAATATCCGAAAACCATTCAAAGTATACAGGAATAGCGACTCCGTATTGCTCAGTGAATCCCTTGATTGTAGTTCCTTTATGCTCGGCAACACGACGCTCAAGATTATTAGTGACGCCGATGTAGAGTGTTCCGTTGCGTTTACTTGCGAGAATATAGACGTAGTATGAATGCATCTCTATAATACCGAGAACGGGCTCAATGGATTCCCGCCTACGCGGGAATGACAAAATAACTTCCCTGTCATTCCCGCGAAGGCGGGAATCCATTATTATAATTTTATAGCAACGTCGGGGGATGGATACCCGCCTGCGCGGGTATGACAAAATTTTACCCCTTCAAAAATCCCAATTCATAAACCATCGGCTGAAGCTTCTCTGTTAATGCTTGATAGGCTGCTTTGAATGGTTCGAAGCTGACAGGTGGAAAATCGCCGCTTTCATTTCTTTTTTCTATTGCTTTGCGGATCTGATACCAGCCTACATCGGCGCG
>JANYLL010000127.1 GCA_025357895.1 Ignavibacteriota bacterium | reverse complement strand
TTGTAAAAAGATAAGTCGCATAGTATGAAGGAATACCTGAGCGCTTGCTTTTTCAGGAGGAAGATTTAACGTACCAATAACAATAGGCGCCCATAATTTTTCAATAAGTGATACTGGCTGATGTGCAAAACGAAAAAGATCGGCGCACGATGAATGCGCCATTTGTTTATCGTAGCGGAATAACATCATTCCCATACCAAACCGAATTGCTGCAAGTTTTTCGTACTGATGGAGGAGATCGGTTTGAAATAATCCAACTGTCATATTAAGTGGAACGGGGAGATGAGCAGGAAGTTTTAATGTGCTCATGCGATGTTCTTTTGGAAGCAGGAATGGAATCTCCAGAGAATCTTGCGTGTAAAGCAGATGTTCCGATCCAATCGTACGCAGATAATCAATCGTCGATGTATAGCAGCCCATAAGTAGATGCTGCCCGTTATCAAGCGTATCGCCGGTTTCGGAATCAATGAAGGAACGAGTTCTGCCGCCCGCTTCGCGGCGCGATTCGAAAATTGTAATGGCAAGTGGGCGCGAAACATGCGCGCTGTATAACTTCACAGCAGCAGCGAGCCCGCTCGTTCCGGCGCCAATGATTGCTATTCGATATGGATATGATGACATTTTTTATGTACTAATAATGGTGGGGCGCAGGGGTTTTGTCCGCGAACGCATCTCACGATTAAATATTCACGCGAGCTAAAGCTCTGCGCCCACCAAGGACAGAATAACAAATTTTATTGAATAATATTGTGATAAAGAAAAAGAAAAAAGATATAAAGCGTTCGGATGATCTCATAGACTTGCCTTCGCGTAAAAAAATCAAGAGCCTTTCCTTTTACCAGAAAGTTTACGAAATCGTCCGCAATATACCTAAAGGAAAGGTGACGACATACGGAGCTATTGCTGAAACGATCGGCATGAAAAGCTCGTCGCGATTAGTCGGACAAGCACTGCGATCAATGCTGCCAGAAATGGATATTCCTGCGCAACGAGTTATAAACCATGCCGGACTGCTCAGCGGCGCGCACCAATTCGGTGGGTACGAAAGAATGCGATGGCTGCTCGAATCTGAAGGAGTGATATTCAAAGGAGATGGAGTGGATATGGAGAGGCATTTTTGGAAACCCAAGATGTGATGTATTTCTAATTATATTCGCATTCCTTACCTATTATTATGAAACTCTGTTCGGTTAAAAGCGTTGTTATTTAGGGTATTTATTCCCTATTAGGAGGTATTCCCTATTATCCCCATCAGAGCGATACAATTGAAGTATTTGTCGTCCATGCTTTTTCTTAGCGTGAGCATGCTCATGCCCCTGCATGGTTTTGCGCAGCGCCTTGGTTTTGTTACATCAACTCCACGTATTGATAGCTTTCCGGTTGTGCGTTTAAAGATGACGACAACGTATAACGGCTCGCTGCCTCAGCCAGGAATTTTACCGAGCGACCTAAAAGTCACCGAAGATAATTTTCCGGAGAACATTCAACTTAGTGGCTGTGATGAATCGGGTCAAGCAGCAGTTGTTTTTTGCGTCGATGCAAGTACATCTATCAAGTCAAGTGCAGGGGATAGTTGGGATGTTTTCTTATCATACTATAAGTCCTTTGATAAATTTATTACTTTGGTTCCTGCCGCTTCCCGATATGCTCTAGTTGTGTTTACGGATCAGGCGCTGTACTTTCCGGGACCGGCTCACGTAAATGGTTTTTATTCAGGGCAGAATGCTGCCGATTCATCGGCTTTTCAGAATATTCTGCGTTCGCAGACGTTTATAGGTTTTACAAATATCGATCCTGGAATAGATCTTAGTATCAGTCTTTTACAAAACCAGCCCTTCAAACAAAAAGCGATCGTACTCATTACCGACGATGCCATCTACGATACGCCCTATTATGATTCGTTAATGAATGCTTTAGGCATAACTCTCTATGTTATGGAACTGGGAAAAGGCTCACCGGCTCTGAATTCAGAGGTAACTCATGCCACTGGCGGAGTATTTATGACTGCGACTGATTCTGCTCAATATCCTCCGGTTATGTCACAACTTGGAGAGTATGTTTTTGGAGAACATTGTAATATTCGTTATGTCTCTACTAATCCCTGTCCTTGGTTGAAACTGCATTCGATTGGTTTGACGCTAAATTATAAAACCCTGACAAGAAATCTTACCGAACAATATACATTAGGCAGAAACATTTTCGATTTCGATCCGCCGCTGATTACAGAATCATCGCCCGTTTATACTTCGCGTATCGTTCAGGCAACGGAGAATTTCCCGTGTACCAGGGGCATAAAAGATTTTCATGATTCTTTACTGCAAAATTTTATCAAACTTTCACAAGTTTCAAACAAGTACCCGAATTTCGCATCTGATAGCCTGATCGTAAACGATACGATGCAGCCTGCGAAGGCAGTTTATCGCGCTGCTGATTCGGCAAATAACAAAGGGCGTAAAGAAATACTTTACTCTCCGAAAGCCGATGTACTCCCCCCTCTAATAGATCTGGCACAATCCTCCCTCGGAAGTTTTCAAATGATCTTAACGGAATCACGCGCATGGGATAAAGGTTTAAGTTCAGCTTCATTGAAAGCAGGAGCACAGAATCTTATTCTTGATAGCGTTAACATACTTTCGAGACGCTTCGGTGAAGCCTGGCTTCACTCTCCTAATCCGAGCGCAGCTGCAAGCGGCTGTTTAGAAGCATACGATTCCTCAGGGAATATGTCGGATTATTGTATAAGGCGCGATTCAGCAACAGGTGATACCTTGCCGCCTGTTATTTCGCAATTTCCCATCGTATCTCCTCGCATACAAATTACCGGAGCTGTTGATGAGAGACGCAATAAAGATATAGGTATAAAAAATATTACTATTTTTCCTTCTCCAAATACCGGCGCTTCAAAGGTTACGTATGTCTGGAATATGCATGCCGGTTTCACAGTTCCGATCCTTGACTCATTGCAGCCTGTGCGCGCACTTATTTTGGCTTCCGATAGCGTTGGTAATGCTGCTAAAGATACACTTCGATACGATCCGCTGCCGGATAATACATCACCGGTATGCTCTTTTGAGATACCCAATCAAAAATCAAGGATTTTTCATGTTGTAGAACTTGCGCCATGGGATCGTGGTATCCTTTCAGTAAGTCTGATTGGAGCCGCTAATAATTTCACTGTTGGTCCGGTAGTTTTTATCGATGTCTATCATGCAGACCAGCAATTTACAGTAATAGACCCTTTCAAAAGTGCAAACGCAGTTATACATGTTGTCGATAGCGTTGGG
>JANYLL010000122.1 GCA_025357895.1 Ignavibacteriota bacterium | reverse complement strand
TCCTTCATTATGCAGGCCGGAACGATGACGCGAGAGCGGCTGCAAAAAAGCTGGAAAATCTCCGGGATGGATCTTCGCTCTACAACACAGCCTGCCTGCATTGTTTGCTGAAGGACTACACCTCCGGCATTGCGACCTTCCGGAAGGCGATCGAAGCGGGATTTCGAAGTATGCGGCACCTGAAATCATTTTTGGAGGACGAAGTCGAAGGCATCGGCACGCTTAAAGGCACGCCTGAGTGGGAAGCGGTGCGGGAGATGGTGGAGAAACTGTCTGAACCTTAATTCTACTTTTTCTTTTTCTTCGCAGGTAACTGACCTGCCATATTGCCTTGTCTTGTCGCTCTTGCATTTTTTTCCAGATCCTGCATTCTGGACATGAAGCCTTTCTTTGTGCTTGCAGTGGCTTTCATTTGTTCGAGGTCAAGCGGCGGAAGGAATTTTTTATTATAAAATTGCTGCGCAATTCCGAAAATATTGAACATGAAATAATACAGCGCCACACCAGCAGGAGGATTATTGAATAAGAATGTGAACATGATCGGCATAATATATGCCATTTTTTTCTGACGCGGATCAGTTGTAGTCAGTGCCGATTGCACGACCATCGTAATACCCATGAGCAGCGTCAATCCTGAAAGCTGATTGCCGATAATCGGAATGCTCGTGCTGAATTTGAAAAGTCCGTCAGGTACAGAAAGATCCTGAATCCACGAGAAGAACGGCGCCTGACGAAGCTCAATAACATTTCGAAGCACAGCATAAAGTGAAAAGAGAATAGGCATCTGAAGCAAGAGCGGCAAACAGCCTCCGGCAGGATTCACGCCGTAGGTTCGATACATTTTGAAAGTCTCTTCCTGCTGTTTTTTCTGATCGTCTTTATAATCTTCTTTGATCTGCGTGATCTTTGGCTGCAATGCCTGCATCTTTCGCATCGAGTTCATCTGTCCTTTTGAAAAAGGATAGGTGATGAGCTTCACTGCGATCGAGAACACAATAATAACAAGTCCCCAATTAAAAATGAACGAATGCAAAAACATAAACAGCGGCATCATCAGATACGTACTGATCGGACGCACAAGAAAGCTCCAGCCGAAATCCATTGTCCGATCAAGTGACGGCTCCATGTGCGAAAGGCGCTTGTATTCAAGCGGTCCGAGATAATATCTTGTTGAGATCGAATCGTTGCCTGCTGATGTGATCGGAACTGATACGGAAAGATTATATTCTTCCGTATGTCCGCCATCTGGTGCTGGATGAGCAATGCCGGAAATATCCGTTCCAACAGGACGCGGCGAAACTGGGATCATTGCTTGCAAAAAGTATTGCGTGCGAGATGCGACAAATTCAGGATCGCCATTAAAAGATTTGTGAACCGGTTCACCAACCTTGCTTGCATCAATCTCCTCAACGCCGGTTTTCATTCCGGCAAATGCTTTTGCAGTTGTAGATTCATTATTGCTCGATGCTTCTGTATAGGGAAGAGCATTATCTACGACGAGTCCGTATTTATATCCCGATACTTTAGTCTGCAAACCTACTAGATGATAGGAGATGCCTATCGTATAATCATTACCACGGAGAGTAAAGGTCTTAATGATCGAAGCGCCTGAATCAATTTTACAGATCGCCGAAAAGGTGATAGAATCCTTTTCGCCAAGCTGATGCGAAATCGAATCGGTGAAATGAAAAACAAGATCTTTCGTGCTGACACTTTTTCCATCCGAGGCAACAAAACGGAGGTTCACATCACCCGATTTTCCGTTTCGCGATTGATCAACCAGGTCGAGCGGTTTTTTATCAAAGGTCTTATAATTTTTTAGGATCCAACTTGAGTTATTTCCGCCCTTAGAAGAGATAATAGCCGTTACAAGCGGAGTCTCAATATGAATATTTTGATTGGCAGTGCTGCTATCGACCGGAAAAACACTTGAATGCTCAGCAGGTTTCGGAGCAGCAACTGTAGGCGAAACGGCTTCGATTTTTGATGAATCAAGAGCGGTCGGAGCAGGCTTTGGGGCTTGCGGCTTCTGTTTAGGCTGATTAAGGATAAGCCAGCCAAAGACTATAACTACAATGAGCGCAATGGCAATCGTCGTTGAACGTGAGGAATTCATGAATTGTATCTGGTTTCTTCTGTAAGAGAGAAAATTTTTAGCCCGTTACAAACGCCGAAGAGGGGGAGAAGGTTTATATAATGTCATTCCTGGAGTGCCATTATAATCACCCTTGATTTTAAACTTTGTCATTCTGAGTGAAGCGAAGCGGAACGAAGAATCTGAACTTTCAGATATTCCGAAACCACAGATTCTTCGCTTCGCTCAGAATGACACCCTATAATCCGTAACTTTGCATTTTATAAATCACTATAACCATGCCCTTACCACTTTGGCTGCTCTCAATCATTCTCGGAATCATCGAAGGATTAACCGAATTCATACCTGTTTCCTCAACAGGGCATCTCATCATCGCCGATCA
>JANYLL010000097.1 GCA_025357895.1 Ignavibacteriota bacterium | reverse complement strand
ACTCGGATGCCTTCAAAGATATTGACATTGCTCTCTTCAGCGCCGGAAGCGAGACCACTCGTGAATTCCGAAATGCTGCCAAAAATGCCGGATGCATCATTATTGATAACTCGAGTGCATATCGGATGGACGAAGATGTGCCGCTAGTTATTCCGGAAATCAACGGAGAAGATATTAAAAAGCATCAGGGACTTATTGCTGTGCCAAATTGCTCTGCGATTGTCATGCTGATGGCAGTTTATCCAATCTCATTACTACAGCCTATCAAGCGAATTGTAGTATCTACATATCAAGCTGTTAGCGGCGCAGGTGCAAAAGCATTGGCTGAACTTGAGGCTCAGACACGGCACTTTGTTGAAGGAAAAGAAATAAAACCCAAGGTGCTTCCCCACCAGATAGCGTTCAATCTTTTCAGTCATAATACAACCATTAACGATGAGGGATATAACGGAGAAGAGTGGAAGCTTATCCATGAATCGAAAAAGATTCTCCATGATGATAGCATTAATATAACTGCAACATGTGTACGCGTACCGGTGATGCGCGCTCATAGTGAAAGTATTAATATCGAATTCAGAGGGTCACGTCCACCGCTCGAAGAAATTCATGAAACGCTTTCCAAATTTTCCGGAATCAAAATTGTAGATGATAAAAAAAATAATTATTTCCCAATGCCTCTGGATGCTTCGGGGAAAGATGATATTTTAGTTGGGAGGATTCGTAATGATATCAGCAATCCAAATGCAATTGATCTTTTTGTTTCAGGCGATCAACTGCGCAAAGGAGCAGCATTAGATGCAGTGCAAATTGCTGAGTATCTTGTTAGTAATAATCTTATCTAATAAGTCGCATAGGACCTATAAGTCCTATAAAAAATAATGCTTGAAATTGAAGAACAATTACTCGCCCAACCAATAACTTCAGCTGAAAAGAAGTTTAACCAGCGTCTTTCAAAATTAGAAAAAAATAATTTCAGGCTGGGGATTTGGAGTGGTGTTCTCTATAATTTAGGATGCTCGTTTATTTCCCGCACCACAGTTCTCCCAAGCTTTCTTTCTCACCTAACAGGATCGAGCGCGTTGATCGGAGTCGTTGGTACTTTTCAAGATATTGGATGGTACCTACCGCAGTTTCCTGCATCTTCATGGGTACAGCATAAAGCGCAAAAGATGCCAATGTATAGGCTATCGACGGCGTTACGAATCCTTTTTTTCTTCGGTCTTGCAATTGCTACTTTTCTGGTAAGAGATACTTCCGTCTTGCTTATAATTAGTGTGTTGTCATTATTAGTCTTTTATATGTGCTCCGGTCTCGGAGGAGTAGTCTTCATGGAGCTTTTTGCGAAAGCAATTCGTCCGGAAAAAAGAAGTTCATTTCTTGCGATCAGAATGGCTGTTGCCGGAATTCTCTGTGCCACGGTCGGCGCTTGGTCAATTTCATTTCTGCTCTCCTCTTCGGAATTCCCGACGAATTATGCCTCTGTATTTCTCGCCGGAGCTATAATTTCCCCCATCGGTCTTCTTTGCATGGCAGTAATGCGTGAGCCTCGTGATCTTCATAAAACCGAGAAGCGTTCATTGAAAGAACAACTTCATATAGGTGTAAATCTGCTTCGCAAAGATCATCGCTTCAGATATTACGTAAAAACCCGTCTCCTTCTTTCACTCTTTCCATTAGGACTTCCATTCCTTTTTCTTTTTGCAAAAAAAGAACTTGGGTATCAATCGACGGAGATAGCTTTTTTTATTACGTTAGAGTGCATAGGGTTAGTTATCTCTAACTACTATTGGACGCGTGTATCACGTAATATTTCGAATAAAGCAGTGCTTTTCCGGTCGTCGCTCGTTGCAATTACAATTCCATTGATGGTAATTTGCTTCTCGATCTTTTCCTTGCCTCGAGAAATATTTGCTGTAGTCTTTGCAATTGCAGCGGCAGTAGATTCGGGTTATACCATCGGTGGGATGAGTTACCTCATCGAGATCATTCCGCAGAAAGAAAGAACGACATATTCAGCGCTTTATAATACTTTGCTTGCTTTCCCCATACTCCTGTCATTTTTTGCAGGAATCCTCTTGGATAACTACGGATTTATTTTCCTCTATAGCATTTTACTCGTTTTCGCTGTCGTTTCAGTTTTTTATGTGAAACGTCTCGAATCAATACCAAATATCAGCCACTCCACTTCGATATAGAATGTTTACTGCCGGATTTACGTTTGGCATCTGATGTTTCAAGCCAGCAAAGCCATTCAAGCGATATTACCATTTCTATACGGCATACTATTAATAGGTTTTGCCAATATTTTTATGCGACCAGGTTTAAGCCGACGTTGGATATTTCCTGCCGTTATCCTAACGCTCGTTCTTCATGCAATATATATAGGCCTGTATACGGTTACTGCCGGACATTGCCTGCTCACAACAAGCCATGAGCTTTTTTCGCTTATTGCATTTACATTGTTAGTGGTCTATTCTATTGTAGAGATCAGACCTACTGAAATTGCTGCGGGAACAGGGGCTATGGTATCTCTTGTGGCTTTTATATTCCAATTAATTTCATCCCTCGCATCTCATTACGAAGTTAAGAACCCGATTTTCAACGATCCTCTTTTTAATATTCACGTTACAAGTGCTGTTTTTGGATATGCTGCATTTACACTTGCAACAATTTATGGCGCATTATATTTAATGCTCTATCTTGCAATGGCTCGAAACACGTATGGATCTATTTTTCGGGAATTACCAAGTCTCAGTCGTTTAGAGCGTTTGGGAATTCGGTCGTCAGCGGTAGGTTTCATTTTTTTAAGTATCTCCATTCTCTTTGGAGTTTTGTTGATCAATAAGAGTATGCCGATTTCACAGGGCACAAGCTACCTGCTTGATCCAAAAACTATTGCCACGATTTTAACATGGCTTGTTTTCGGCGCAACTCTCGTGATACGTCAATTTGCAAAAATTGAAGGAAAAAAACTTGTTATCTTTTGGATGTCCGGATTTGCACTCACGCTTGTCTCAATGACGATCATCAACGCCTTTGGCACAGAATATCATAATTTTTTGTAATGCCCTCGAAACTAATCGCCATAGGAATTTCTCATCATTCTGTTCCCGTTGAATTACGGGAAAAAGTTGCGTTTTCTCCTGACGAAACTCGGGAATTGCTTGAGCGATTAAAAGAAGCAATCACCGATGAGGCACTGCTTGTTTCGACTTGTAACCGAACTGAACTATATGTACGCCCTATACACGATGAGTTGTCGTCAGATTATTTAATAGATTTTCTTTTTGAGGCAAAACAAATTCCGACAGAATCACGAAATATATTGAGGAAAGAATTCACCAGGCTCTCCTATTGCGAAGCCATCATTCATTTATTTGATGTATCCGCAGGTATCGATTCACAAATTTTAGGCGATCAACAGATCTTTGCACAATTAAAAGATTCTTTTCGTATTGCAGAAGAAGTGGGTTCTGCCGGGACGTTCATGACAAAATTTGCTCATGCAGCCTTCCGTGTTGCTAAGCGAGTACGTAACGAAACAGACTTAACGGTTGGTGCCGGGACGATAAGCTATGCAGCCGTAGAATTTGCGCGAAAGGTATTCGATGATTTTCGTAACCGTACTGCGCTTATTATCGGCGCCGGCGAAACTGCGGAGCTTGCAGCATCCTATCTTATCGAAAAAAAGATCGGCAAACTTTTTATCGCAAATCGTACAAAAGAAAATGCTGATATACTTCTTTCAGAGATAACTAAAGATTCTTCTTATCTCAGAGGAACAACCCTATCGCTGAGCGATATTGAATCGGTATTGCCCTCAGTGGATATTATAATTAGCTCAACAGGAAGCAATGATATTATTCTTCATAAACAACAAGTAGAGCGTGCTCTTGATGATCGTAAGAATTCGATCCCGCTTGTAATTATTGATATAGCTGTGCCTCGTGATATTGACCCTGAGATCGCCTCGCTGCCGAATGTTTTCTTAAAAGATATTGATGATCTTTCGATGATCGTTGATCAGAATATAGAAAAGCGTAAGGCAGAGATACCAAAGATCAAATCCATTATCACGGAAGAATTTGAAAGTTTTCTTGAACTATTTACAAAACTTGAAGTAGGTCCGACAATTGCAGAACTTCGCAATAAATTCGAAGCAATCCGGAAAGAAGAATTGGAGAGACATCGTTCAAGTATTAATTCTACGGAGTTTGAAAAGTTAGATGAGATGACGCGCAAGATGATGAACCGTCTCTTGCATACTCCTACTATCATGCTTAAAGAACCTCGTACAACAAAAGATGATCTTCAAGCCCGCATAGAGTTGGTACGTATCCTTTTTGCGTTGGATGAAGAGAGGATAGAAAAGAACAACTGATGAATTCTTCTCCAAAATCATTAATCATCGGTTCGCGAGGAAGCGATCTCGCACTTTGGCAATCCAATTTTATTAAACAAAAATTGGAGGTTCTCTATCCTGATATGGATATCACGATCAAGATCATCAAAACAACTGGTGATAAGATCCTTGATTCTCCCCTTTCTCTTATTGGCGGCAAAGGTGTTTTCACTATCGAACTTGAACGCGCATTATTGGAAAATCAAATTGATATTGCAGTTCATAGCTTAAAAGATTTACCTACTGAGCTTGATAAAGGATTAATAATCGCTGCAATTCCTGAACGAGCAGATGTACGCGATGCATTTCTATCAAATGACCCGAATGCAAAACTTTTCGAGCTTCCAAAAGGTGCAAAAATTGCAACAGGAAGTTTGCGAAGGAAAGCACAAATTCTTGCGCAGCGCGCTGATTATGAAATCATTGATATTCGCGGCAACGTACCCACGCGAATTCGCAAACTTCGTGAAAGCAATTGGGATGGTATGCTCCTTGCGGCTGCAGGAATCGAAAGACTTGGACTTTTGGCAGATATAACACATTATATTTCTACGGACGATATGCTCCCTGCTCCGGGACAAGGCGCTCTTGCGATAGAAGCGCGTGAGGATGATAGTAATATTTCAGAACTTCTATATCCGCTTGAAGATCCAGCGTCACGTCTTTCGTCATCAACCGAACGAAAGATACTCCATGCTCTCGGAGGCGGATGTCAGTTACCTCTGGGCACTTTCGTGCGAAAAGATCATTCCGATTATCTTATTGATGCATGCATTGCTTATCCTAACGGTGACAGAATGATGCGTATGCAAGTGAGTTCAACCGAAACAGAGTTAATGCAAAACGCAAAAGCGGTTGCGGATAAATTTCTTGCTGAGGGAGGAAAAGAAATGATCACGCATTTAACGGATGCCGAAGAGAGTGAGAAAACTCATTAATATGCCAAGAGTACTTCTCACGCGACCACTGCAACGCATAACTGAAGATAATACTTTCAGCTCGGCGCTAAAAGCCGAAGGGATCGATGTTATCGAAATTCCAATGATCACGATTGCGGATCCCCGTGATACAAAATCACTTGATGAAATATTCATGCGGCTTGCAAAAAAAGAATTTGATCTTTGTGTTCTTTCAAGTCCGACTGCAATTGAATATTTTCATGCTCGCGCAGAAAGTCTTGGTATTGATAAAGCAATTCGTGAATCAGTTGGATTTGCAACGATCGGAGCTAAATCAGCAGAAAAGCTTTCTGAATTTGGATATACACTTACTGTACCACTTCCCCATCAAAATGCAGGGGCAGCAGCGCTTCTTACAAGCTTACGCACATTCGATATCCGAGATAAGCGAACATTGATTCTTCAGTCACAGATCGGAATGCTTGTCTTAGTACGCGCATTTGAAATGTGTGGGGCAATGATCGAGCGGGCTGTCTTATATGAAACGACAGGCCCATCGCTTCATGATTCAGCGCGCTTATTACAATTATTTGAAGTAGAGGCGTCAGAACGTTTGGATGTTATTACTTTTTTTTCACCATCAGCAGTAGAGTATTTTGTTCGTACACTTGCAGAAATGGGAGCAAGTCATCTTTCATCGCTTCCTGTTCTTGCAGCGATAGGCGAGACAACAGCAAAAGAGATCGAACTTCTACTTCGCCGACGTCCTGAGATCGTCGCACGAAAAGCAAATCAGGAATCACTTGCTCAGGATATTATACAATTTCTAAAAACAACTTTTTAATTAATGAAGCATACGTTACAAAATGATCTTCTCATTCGCGCCGCCAGACGCGAAAAGACTGAGCGTGCACCTGTTTGGTTTATGCGTCAGGCAGGTAGATATTTACCGGAATATCGCGCACTTCGCGCCAAGCATGATTTCCTGACAATGGTAAAGAATCCTGAACTCGCAAGTGAAGTAACAATTCAACCGGTCGATCTTATAGGAGTTGATGCAGCCATTATTTTTTCTGATATTCTTATAGTACCTGAAGCAATGGGCATGAAGCTCCTCGTTGAAGAAGGTAAAGGCGGTCCGCGATTTCCTGATCCAATCAGGCTCTATACTCAAATTCGCGATCTTAAAGATATTGATCCTTCTCGTGATCTCAAATACGTGGCTGATGCAATTATTCTTACTCAGCAAAAACTTAAAGGGCGTGTTCCTTTGATAGGATTCAGCGGCGCACCGTGGACACTTTTTTGCTATATGGTCGAAGGCTCCGGTTCAAAAGATTTTCGTCATGCAAAGGAAATGATCTTTACCCGATCAGATGAAGCACATAAACTTTTGCAAAAGATCGCCGGCGCTGTTGCCGATTATCTTGTCATGCAGATCGAAGCTGGGGCGGATGTAGTTCAGATCTTCGACACATGGGCAGGTATTCTTACTCCAGAAGATTTTCAGGACTTTTCTCTACAATATATCGGCGATATTGTTCGTGATGTAAAAAAACGAACAAATAACCGGGCACCCGTCATTGTCTTTTGTAAAGGTGCCAATCATTCACTTACTGAGATCGCTGCAACAAGTTGCGATGTCGTTGGGCTGGATTGGACAATTGATATTGCCGATGCAAAAGCACTTATCGGTAATGAAGTTGCTTTGCAAGGTAATCTCGACCCTTCGCTATTATTCGCTTCTGAGCAAGTTATCACGGATCGTGTAAATGAGATCGCCGGACGCATGGGAGATTGCACCGGGCATATCTTTAATCTCGGTCATGGAATAACACCGGATGTACAGCCTGATCGTGCAAGGGCTTTTGTTGAGGCTGGAAAAAAAGCTTATTTAAGATAAGACTTATAAGATATTTACTACCTATGTTTAGGCAACGGACATCAGATTTTTTTAGAAATCTTCAGGATGAAATAACCTCATCTCTTGAATCACTTGATGGCGGGGCAAAATTCCGTGAAGATCTTTGGGATCGGCCTGACGGCGGAGGTGGTAGAACAAGAGTCATGACTGACGGAAATATTTTTGAAAAAGCCGGTGTAAATTTTTCTGCCGTTCACGGAGAATCTCCAAAGATGCTCCAAGACAAATCAAATGCCGCGTCGCAATTTTATGCAACAGGCATTTCTCTTGTCCTTCATCCTCGCTCTCCGAAAATTCCCACCGTTCATGCTAACTTCCGATACTTCGAGCAATCTACCGGAGAAGCATGGTTTGGCGGTGGAATAGACCTGACACCATACTATCTCGTCGAACAAGATGCTAAACATTTTCATACAACCATCAAAAGTACTTGCGATACACACGATGCAGATTATTATCCCAGATTTAAACAATGGTGTGACGACTATTTTTATATTAAACATCGTGCTGAAACACGAGGCATTGGCGGTATATTCTTTGATCATTTGAACGGTAATAGAGTAGAATTGGAGAAAATATTTTCATTTGTTCAAGATATTGGAAGAACATTTTTACCTTCGTATAATCCTATAGTTGAAGAACACAAAGATGAACATTTTACTGACGCAGAACGGCAATGGCAATTGCTTCGTCATGGGCGATATGTAGAATTTAATTTAGTTTATGATAAGGGCACATTATTCGGTTTAGAAACCGGTGGAAGAATTGAAAGCATTCTTATGAGCCTTCCAACTCTTGCCCGTTGGGATTATGACGTACAACTGCAACATGGCTCTGAAGAAGAAAAGCTCGTTAATGTATTAAAAAATCCACGCAGCTGGGCTTAGTGTATAAAGAAATGCGAATTGATTTTTTGCTTATCTGTATTCTGCTACCACTAAGTTTATCAATGTGGGTCACGATCGTTTCGTTACGTCGATTACGTAAAAATGCATTGATTTCTATTTCTAAAAATGCTCTTAATGTTTTTTTAATCTTTCGATTATTTTATTGGATAGGATTCGGGATTTTGATCTGTGCTTTTCTTCTGGCGATCATTCAATCAGGGGCGAATGGCGAGCAGACACGGATGATCATTGCTCGTTCTGTTAAAACAGGTGATGGAACTGCTAACTTTCTTCTTGCGGAAATGAGCACATATTTTCTACCAGTAATTTTTGTATCGCTTTTTATCGCTGTCATTGCTCTTGCAGTGATCGGAAGAAAAGTAGTGACATTATTGCCGGAAGACGGTAAACCATCTCAGGAATTCACCCGATTTCGATTTACTTTCGTGATGATGGCTTGTTCACTTATTGCTCCCCCTCTTGCATTTGGGAGTTTATTACTACTATGACAAACAAGAAAGCAGTCGTTCTATTACAATTTGGCGGTCCAGATTCGCTTGAAGCAGTCGAGCCGTTCCTATATAATCTTTTTAGTGATAATGATATTATTCAGTTTCCGGGAGGAAAGTTGACGCAGAAAATATTTGCGAAAGTCATTACCAAACTCCGCTACAAGAAATTGCAAATAAAATATGCTGAGTTAGGCGGTAAATCACCCATCGTTGAAAAAACGTTCGCACAACAGCGAGCACTGCAATCTTTTTTGGATACTAAATTCGGTAAAGGTGAAGTCCTGGTAGAACTTGCAATGCGTTATTGGAAACCGTATACTTCAGAGGCAATTCGAGCCCTTCAAGTGAAAAGCATCACTGATATCGTTCTTTTTCCACTTTACGCACAGTACTCCATCACCAATGCGGGATCGAGCTTCAACGAATGGGACAAGAAATCTAAACGTCTTGGCGGAAGATTCAACGATAGGCGCATTATTGAATATTACGACAATCCATTATATATTAAAGCCTTCACAGATCGTGTTGAGCAGGCGCTTTCAAAATTTACCGATCAATCGGATGTACATATTCTCTTTTCAGCGCACGGAACCCCCATGACTATCGTGAACCGCGGAGATCCATATTCTGCACAAATAAAAGCTACGGTTGAACTTGTGATGAATAAATTCAGAGATTCCTACCAATATACACTTTCTTATCAGAGCAAAGTAGGACCGCGAGAGTGGTTAACTCCGGATACAGAATCTACAGTAAAGAAACTTGGTGAAAGCGGAATAAAAAAACTTCTTGTCGTTCCGATCTCTTTTGTCAGCGATCATATTGAAACTTCTCACGAATTAGATATTGAAGCAAGAGAAGAAGCTGAAGAAGTAGGGATTGAGGAATTTATCATCTCTGAAGGGTTGAACGATTCACCGATTTTTATTCAGGCACTGGCGGAATTAGCTATAAATGAGCTTGAAAAATTCTGATTACTTCACTAAGATAATATGTCCTCTTGAAGAATTCGATAAGCCATCCTTAAATTTCAGAATATACTCGTAATTGCCTCCGCATAATTTTGTGCCGTCAAAATGTGCTGAGTACATGCCTGGTTTATCAATGTGTATCGTTTCGGTAACAATGCATTTCCCTAAGGCATCATAATAATCAATTTGGGCGATGCCTGTATGTAAGGCAGTGAAAGCTAATGTTGCCTGATAATTTGTTTGTGCAGTGACCGGATTTGGGCGCGTTACTCCGGCAAGAATTGGCAGTTTTCCATTCAACATGTCAATAAGAGTCTTAGCCCCGCACTCCATCTGAAGAACGAAATCGCCATCTTGATGTGAAGTGGAAAGCACACAATTCGCATAAGGCACATTAGCATTATTAAGTTCTAATAATCCTAGCGTTACAGGCGTACTGATCGTATCTGCTAATGCAGTTGCATAATAGAACTTAACCAGCGGTTGATCTTTAACCAAAGTAACTTCCGTTGGCGAAGTTAAAAGAACATTTAATTGCGATTGTCTTCCCGGCAGAGATACAGAGGTAACTGATGCTTTGAATGTATTATAAGCTTGCTCGGTGTGTCCATTATAGGTTAAGAGATCACCATTCGTATTGATCGCAAAACCAATAGATTGCAATCCCTTTCCTGTCCAATCTCTATCAGGAATAAAACCAAAGATGGCAGTATCGCCGGAGCGTATGTTACTATTAAGTTGTGCAAGACGGAAATTAACATGGTCGATCTGCCTTGTCGAAGCAGTAAGAGGAATAATATGAATTGGATTTATATCGGCATCGGTAGTCACCTCAACCTGCCCGAGATCCGTACCCGAACCGGTAGGAACATAAGTAAGTTTGAAAGTCTCGCTTTCTCCGGTTGCAAGTACATATGGAGTCGGCCGCGGATTCACCGGTGCATAATAATTTCCGGTGAGTGTAACACTTTGCACAGTCATCGAAGGACAACCCGGATTCGTAATAGTAATTTCAGTATCCCTTGGAATACATAGCGAACCTATACCCAGATCGATGTTCTTCAGTGATAGCACTGCCTTACGTTCTCCGCGAGAAACAGCTGCATGGATAGTAAAACTCGAATCATGGAAAGAACCGTCACTTAACTCATACCGTAATTTAAGGCTGCCATCATTAAGCGTCGGTTTATCTGCTTGCAAATACACGACGACACGAACTTTATCACCAACATTCACTAGTATCGAAGGTAAGGGAGGTTCGGTACGATAACTGATCGCAGGCAATCCAATGCCTGCGATCGTTGAGTTAAGTACGGTCATGGAATCACAACCTGGGTTTGTGATCGTAAACTCTAATGAATCAGGTGGAGAACAAGCTACTCTATCGGTAAAATTAAGTTGCGCCGCAGTCATTGACGTAACAAAATCAGATGTTCCCGGTAATCCATTTCCCCGTAGTGACGATTCCCATATCGAAGTGTCTCCTGCCAGATGAAATTGGAAAATAACTAATCCCTGACTTGTTGTATTCTTCAGTGCATGAAACCTAAAATGCAAGGCAAATGCACTATCGGGTGGCAGTTGATACGGAAAAGTGACGCCATTAATGTTGGAAAAATCCGATGCATTATTATTGGTAAATCCATCGACGGTCAACGTATCGCAATTCAGGTTATGAAGATAAATTACGGTATCGATAGTTGTACATATCGATGTCGGCGCAATATTGACACTTTTATCACCGTAAACCATAAACGTACGGTAGCATAATCCCGAGAATGATAGTATCGTATCACGAGTCAACCCCTGATGATAAAAATGAAGTCGCAATTTTGCAGCCTGAGCTCCTATATCTTTTGGAGCAAACCGAATTAAAAACGACGCCGATTCACCGGGAGCCAGACCTAACGGAAGCGCAAGCGAAGTTAAAGTAGAGCGGTCTAACATTTTCCAATCAACAGAGCCGCCTAACTGCGCTGAATCAAGCCATAACGTATCACAACTTCCGTTACTAAAACTTACCGTAGTGTCGAGGTACCTCTGGCAAATATTCATCGAATCGAAATTTACCTTCGTGATATTTAAAGAGAATACCGGCTGATTAGCAAACGATTGCGAGTTTATCGCCAATAACGTATCCAGCCGTATCGTCGAATCAAGCATCGTGCTCCGAATCCTGACAAATGTCGTAGATAAAAGCTTCTGAATACCCATCTTTTTAGGATTCCAGAAGAGGGTAATGAAATCAGCGTCCGTAGGATTGAGAGTTTGCGGAAGTTTTGGATACCTTGTGAAGGAGAGTGCTCCGGAGGCAACAGCCGGATCAGTTGAATCAATAAATTCTATTTTCTGAACCACTAACGGATTACATGACAAGTTATAATAATTCAGATTTGCAAGTGATGTAGCGCACAAAGAAGATGAAAGATCAATGTGGTCAGGTACGACATTCGGATTGTGAGGCGGTTCATGAATTTCGCCATCGCCACCATCAGTTGTTTTCCAGACTCCGCCCGATTCATCAAATGCATAGACCACTCCTCCGAGGCACCCTGTAACAGAAAAACGCGTATCACGATAGTTAGATGGTCCACCAACGTTTTTCCATGTTTTGCCTCCGTCAGTTGAACGGTTCATTCCGACAAAGCCTAACTGATTCGGATATTGCCATCTCGTCCAGCTTTGTGTATAGATCACCGGTCCGACTCCTGCGATATGTCCCGTTGTTCTTCCGAAGAGTGTACCTACTGTTTGCCACGATGCACCGTAATCATAGGAAGCATAGGCACTTTCTGTGGGAGATGGGTCAAAAGAATTTTTCTCGCCGGCAACAATAAAATTAGGAGTTCCCTTTTGTGCATACACTCCCCACGATTCTGTGGTCATCGGAGCATTGTTTGATTTTTGCCAGCTTATTCCACCATCACTGGTATATACAGCAGTTCCTGATGGGCTTGCAAAAGGACTTGCTACGCCATGAATATCGTCAACAAAATTTATACCATTGAATCGGTCAACAGAGGATCGGAGAAAATTAAGTCCACCATTTACCGAACTGGAAAGTCTGTTAAGCGAAAATCTATCACCCATTACAATTGCCGATGGAGTTTGATAAACGGATGAAACCTGCCCGAATACATTCATAACCTCACGCCAGGTTACGCCGCCGTCATTAGTGTACCATAGACCGTGACTTAAATTATCATTCTCAATTCCCGCCCATCCGTTGAGCGAATCCTTCATGAAAATATCAGTAATGTAACCAAAATAGACAAACGGTGATGGTGTAATACAATCTTTCCAAGTTTTGCCTCCATCGGAAGTTCTTTTTATTCCCTCGAAGCCATCCATTGCGATGAAACCACGAAACTCATTAAAAAAGAATGAGGCATTAACTGTTGTATTAAATTGTGCTACGCGTTTCCAAGAAGAATATGCTGGAGCGAAGAGGAATGCAAGCAGAATTATGCTCGCTATGCAAGGACTAATCACCCATAAGGCTTTTTTCTTAAGGGAACTCCAACTCATTATAGCTACGGCTTTTACCGTTCTGTATGTAAACAAAGATGGTAAAATGTGGGGGCTTTACATACAAATATACGAAATTAATGTGGGGAATGCACAATTTCCACTAAACACACACATACTCAACCATATAAAACTCCGGAACCTATAGTTTGTACATACGACATCCATGATTTCGAAAAGAAGGTCGGAAGTCCTGTCTTACCTAATGAAATTTGCTTAACGGTTATTACAACAAAGTTTTTATCATTTTAGTTCCCGAAAAGTATACTTTTCTGTATTTTTATAGAAAATATGCTAACTTAGCTTGTTTTATCTATTTTTAGTAGGGCGGACTCTCAGTCCGACCGTATTTCCCCATTTAAGCATTAAAGCTTGACAAACCGCACCGTCTCATCTCTCAGCCTCGCAAAATAGATGCCGGGCGGATATTGGTGCATATCCACATGCAAGCTCCGCTCGTCCGCTGCCACTTCACGCCGCAAAAGCTCGCGGCCGAGGAGATCGAAGAGATGGAATTCTTGGGGTGAATTCAAGGGAGGAAATTTGAAATCGGCGGAGGTGATGATGCGATTCGCAACAATATTAAGTTTTGAAATTTCCGAAATATTTTTTATTGAATTAACAGGTGGACCACCCCCATCAATTGTTTTGTAAATAACGCCCACTGAACCAACGGCATAAGCAATATTTTCTGAAGGAGCATCAACGGAATAAAGATGTTGACCTTGTAAATCTATTGCTTGCTTAAACCATTTTCCCCCGCCATCAGTGCTTTTAATTATGAAATCACCAACTCTATATTGTGGTAAAGAATTGAACAACCCTAATCCATTGAAAACTATATTGTCAACAGTATCCCAATTTGCTCCGTCATCAGGTGAATGCAGTAATCCTGCCTTATCCCATAAATACCATGATTGCGCTGATGTATATGATAATCCGAATACTCCCTGTTCATCGAAAGGAGTTGTTATATAACTCCATGTTATACCACCATCTGTTGTTTTAGTAAGATGAGAACCAGGAGGTTCAAGATCAGATACAACTGCAAGACCCATTTTAGTCGTTCGAAATTGAGCATTAGTAAAAGCAGGGATAGAAATAGCTCGATGAAGATTCCATGATTTTCCTTGGTTAGTAGTACGAAGTATTGGTGTAGGAGGGATAGAGGAATAGTAGTTTATACCAACAATATACCCGGTGTCCTGAGTTGGAAAGGATATATCAACTAAGTCGTCATCTGTGATTAAGGAATCAACTGGTATTTTTATCCATGTTGCACCTATATCGGTTGATCTCGCAATAAATCCATACCCTATAGCAATAATAGAATTATCCTCCGTCACAAAGAGTTTATTAATGCCAAAATTAAAAGGGTCTTTATGGAATATGGTATCATTATTAAATTGATGCCATGTTATCCCTCCATCAATCGTTCGCAATACGAATGTCGATCCATTACATACACCAGTATCATTGTTGAGAAACTTTACCGAGTTTAAACCTGTATTTACTCCAGAATTTAGTTTGAACCAACCTTGCTGTGCACTTGAAATTGATGGTGCGAACATTACAATAAATAAAATAATAACGTTTTTTTTCATAATTTTTTTTTTGATTTAGCCTACTTTAATAATGTGACCAAGCGATGGTGCACCAGCTTTACTACACCAAGTCCTGCTTGAAAAAGAATTGTTTTTGGATCGATAGGCTGTGTGACAGGCAAATCCTGCCAACTTTGTACTGGAATGTTCATAATATGTGTTCCTTATAAATGATGATGAAAATTTTACGTTCGGCTTGAGCGGCTTTTTAGGAGTCGGGGAAGTCGGACACACGATAGAGCAATTCAACAGAGAGAGTTCCCGCAAATGGGAAATAATTCTCTTATTTCGATAACATTACAAATACATCCTTAGAATGAAAAATTATGTGAATAGCTCAGTGTTGCTATGATCTCGGTAAAAGGAGTGGCGTTTGTTACTGTACTGGAATTCTCTGTTGCATAGATCGAAAGTGAAACCGTACCCTGCGTAGAAACACGGAAACTGGAGTTCAGGCTTTCGTTAATGGTATTGGTCGTATAATTAATAGAGGAATTTGTCGCAATTGAACTTCTGGTAAAACCAAGTGAACCGCCCAAAGAAAGTTTATTTTCAAAAAAAGACTTCGAGCCGTTTACCGTAAGTCCTCGTAATCCTGTTTTCGTTGTGGCTTGTTTTGTATCGGCATAAAGAATTGATGCGCCGATGTTCATTCCGGTCTTGAGAAACGATAAATTATAATTGAACGAACCCGTCGTCGTCTGCGAATTCGCAGATGCCTGCGTAACAGGATTCAGATCGGTATATGCCTGCTGAGATACGGAAAGAATAAATGAATTCGATGTTTCCGTAGAGATCAATATTACTCTCGGAGTTACCGATGCTGATTGCGAAACGTTGCGAACACGGTACTGCCCCGTATCGGAGGATAGAAGATGCGTCGTTGCCTGCCCTGTGGAATAATTCGTATAATTCAGATCAATACCGAAGACAGGCGCCGGGTTAATACTGATATTTCCTGAGCCGATCACTCGATTTGTTTGAGATATCTTTGTTTTTAAAATATTATCGTGCTGAATGCCGACTGAACCGGAAGCACGGAATTTATTTTGAAACAGATCAAAGCCAGGAGCAATGGTATAATTTTCTACATCGGAAGTATAATAATAGGCTCCGAGCGAATTATAATCCGGTTCGATACGCTCATACCCAATTCGTGTTGTGAAATGCGGCAGGGTGAAGACGATCGCTGCATTTGCCGCAACAAGCAGACTTGTTGAAGATTTTATGGTAACAAGCGATTGCAAACTCTTGGGTATGCTGCTTGAATCAAAAACGGGAGAGCGAAGATCGCGCGTAAAAAAACTTGCAGCAACCTCGGATTCAAATGCAAGAGGCTCGATGATTTTCACACGAGTATTGATACCGAACACGGTGTTTTCTTCCGGAAAAATATTAAGTGAATCAGGACGCCGCATTAACGAAGTCGAATCATCGGCGGCATGTAAATAGATAAAATCAATAAAGCTTGTTTGTGAACCAAATCCTACTTTCGCTGCCAATCCCATACGCTTATATGCTGGTTGAACATAGGAATAGGTTTGCGTAGATGCAGTATCCATCTCCACAGCGCGCTGAAATCTGCCGTACATCATCGAAAATCTCAGAGGCTCAGGATTAATGTCTATTCCTGCACCTAGGAATGTTATTCCGGCAAGAGTATATTTCGAATACGTAAGCGAGTTATATCCAAGATGGAGGGTTATCCATTTGTAACTGGGGGAAACTCCAAATTGATCAAATGGCTGTCGGAAAGAGCTTTCCTGATCTGAGAGAATAAAAGTGAAAGGAAATGAGATACCATAGATCCCAAGAGTAGGACTTCCTACAATCGTCCAAGATGTCGGG
The DNA here is from genome assembly GCA_025357895.1 of Ignavibacteriota bacterium. Classification (GTDB taxonomy): domain Bacteria; phylum Bacteroidota; class Ignavibacteria; order Palsa-1295; family Palsa-1295; genus PALSA-1296. Next base: position 3,925 of record JANYLL010000097.1, on the reverse strand, counting down.
GGGCGTCTTGCTATTGCGCCGGCAACAGAATATTTAGTGACGGAAAGGGTTAAAGAGCCATCCAGACTGATCGGCTTTTGATCTCCGACATTACTAAGATCCTGAGAAAGAGTAATTCGTGGAATAGAAAAAAGCAGGACGCATAGAAACGGATAAAGGCTTTTATGTCCCATTTTCCAAATCTGAGAAGAGTTCTTGTGCTGGCGTCCCTGCATGAAATAGCGCTCTTTTTTTGTGTTCGATGAATAAAACGAGATATTCGTTACTACAAAAGTAAGACTTTTTTGAGCAATTATTTTCAACTTCTCAAAATAATTATCATTCAGCTAATAATTCGTATTTTTGTTAGCATTCAATTTGCAACATATTTAACTTCTATTCTTATGTCCGTTGTCTCCTTGCGCTCTGTTTCCAAAACCTACGGTACGTATAAAGCCGTCAACGACGTTTCTATTGAGGTCCCTGCCGGCTGTATCTTTGGCCTCTTAGGACCCAATGGTGCAGGTAAGACTTCGACGATCCGCATGATCACAGGTATAACGCTTCCTGATAGCGGCGAAATTTCCCTTTTCGGCGAACCTCAAAGACCTGATCACCAGAATATGACTGGCTATATGCCTGAAGAGCGTGGGCTATACAGAAAACTCACCGTCCGTAATCAACTTGAATACCTCGGAGCACTTAAGGGCTTAGATAAGGTATCACTGAAAAAGAATATAGACTATTGGCTTGACAGGTTCGAGATACAAAACTGGGCAAAGAAAAAAACGAACGAGCTTTCTAAGGGTATGCAGCAAAAGCTGCAATTTATCGTTACCGTCTTGCATGATCCGCAACTGTTGGTTCTTGACGAACCTCTCTCAGGACTTGACCCTATTAATTCGGAGATCATCAATGATATCATCCTTGAAGAGCGTAATAAAGGAAGAAGTATCATGCTCTCGACTCATCGGATGGAACAGGTAGAGCAGTTATGCGATGAGATCGCATTAATGAATTTAGGAAAGGTCGTGCTCAGCGGAAAGCTTCGCGAAGTCAAAGAGCGCTCTGGCAAAAAAATGGTACGGATAGTTTATTCCGGTTCAGATAATTTAATGAACAGGTTGGAGCACTACCCTATCCGCATTGCAGAAAGTCATCCTAATGAATTGCTTTTCGAAATGAAAGCCGGAGCAGATCCCAAACAAATATTAAGAACTGCGCTTGATTCCGTTGATATCATTAAATGGGAGTTAGTAGAACCTCCGTTAAAAGAAATTTTCCTTGATGCCGTTGCCGCAACTAATTGATTGTAGATAGTTATGAATAAAATGTTTATCGTGCTCAAGCACGAATTTCGTCAGAAGATACGCTCAAAAGCATTTATCATCCTGACATTCATTGCCCCGCTTTTGATGGCTGCGCTTATCGCAGTGCCGATCTTTATCTCGGTTATGAACGAAGGCATTGACAAGCAGATCGTCATCATTGATGGAACCGGAAAGCTCGGAAAATATTTTGCTGCCGATACAGGGAAGCGCACGATTCTACAATCACCGGGGAATGCCAATTCATCAAATAAGTCATTTGGTCCGTCTTTACACCTTACGGTTATCAACTCTGAGACTTCAAACACAGCCGATTCGTTGAAAGCATTGCTTCTTAAAAAGAAGATCTCGGGATATGTGGAAATTCCTGTCGACGCAATTACGGATTCTACGAGCGTTGCAACGCTGCGAGTTACAAATGCCAATGATTTTACGGTAGAAGAATTTCTTTCAACACATTATAGGGATGCGTTATTTTCTGAGCGGCTGAAGACGAGCGGAATCGATCCCGATTTCGTCAAACATGCAAGACAAGGAGCGGAATTTTCCACATTAAAAGTAAGCGAAGAAAAAGAAACAAAAGATAACGGAGTAGGATTTATCGCAGGATATATAACCGGAATGTTCCTCTATATTTCGATGATCCTTTATGGGACACTGATCATGCAAAGCGTGATCGAGGAAAAAAACTCTCGTGTGATCGAACTTCTTTCTTCGAGTGTTAAACCAATTGATATACTAATCGGCAAAGTATTAGGCGTCGGACTTTCAGGATTAGTACAGGTCTCAGTATGGGCGACCATGTTTGCAGCAGTGAGCTTCTTTGCTCTTCCTGCCGTATTGTCCTCACTTGGTTCAAGCGCCGGAAGCATCATTTCTCCCTCATCGTTTGTCTATTTCGTATTGTACTTCATCTTTGGATATTTAATGTATGCCACGCTTTACGCAGGTGCCGGTGCAACAGTGGAGCAGGCAAGCGATGCGCAGCAAGTTTCTATGCCGATCACTTTACTCGTCATTCTTCCTATCGTCATGATGACAAGCGTGATACAATCCCCTTCGAGCACTTCAAGTGTTATTCTTTCTCTTATACCGTTTTTCTCCCCAATACTCATGCTTGGCAGAATATTCAGCGAGACTCCTCCCTTCTGGCAGATAGCACTATCATTTGTTCTTATGGCAGCAACATTCTTCGGAGTTCTCTGGCTATCGGGAAAAATTTACCGCACAGGTATCCTGATGTACGGAAAGAAATATACGCTGCGCGAAATATTTAAGTGGCTGAAGTATTCATAATCTACTTCTTTACTACTTTTGTGATAATGTTCAGACGATTATCGAACAAAGTATTTGCGCAGGAATCAATAATGCGCCAAAGCGTGAATGGCAGGTAACGCAGGATCGTATATGTTCTTGCAAAGACCAACAACTTATTATTAAAGGCTATCCATTTGAAAGATATTGCAGATACAGGATCATATATATTGCGCAGTTTATTTTCATCGAAAGAATGAAGATGGCTATTGAGCGGAGTTTTTTGATTGCAATGAACACAGAGCGCATAACGAATTGCTTCTTTATACGGAGTGGAAATTACTAAGACTCCCGTAGGAGAGACAACTCTCAGCAACTCTTTTACAAAAGCTGAAGGGTCAATGACATGCTCTATTATTTCTGCAGCTACCACACAATCGAATGATCCGTCTGCAAAAGGTAATTTATACGCATCAGCTACAACTGCAGCGTGGTAAATGGATGGATAAGTTTTAAGAGCTTTAGAGGTATTGACAATAGTGGCATCAAGTGAACATATAAAAACTTCTTTGCCCATATATTCTTTTGCAAGCCAAGCCGAACCACAGCCTACATCAAGAATAGATTTCGCTTCTTTTGGTATTTGTAAAGTAGTATATTCTCTGATCCGCCTCTCGCTATGTTCAGTTGCTCCGGTGCTTTTTTCGAAATAATCAAATTCTTCCGCATCCTTTTTATAATGTTCAAGATAATCAAAGTCTTTTTTCTCAGGTTGTTTGCTTTTAATCATCATGATCGGTATTCCATCTACAACGGAATACGAACATGTCGGGCAATGCAGTTCACTATGAAGATCGTCAACTTCCACCCTTAATTTACAAGCCGGGCAGACCAATCTTTCAAGAAGCGTGGGATTCAGATTCATGGGAACAGAAAAGTAATTATGTTAAAATCTTATTCGAACTTCGTTCGAGACAAGGCTTTCGGATTTCTCTGCATTTTCAGAAGATAACGAATACCAATAGATATTTCCTTTTTTTGCAGTTGCATCAAGATATGTAGTTGCTTCTGCCTTGACTGAAGAAACTACTTGAGATTCGGAATTACTTTCATGGCGATAGATCTTATATCCGGAAATTTTTGCACCTATAGTTTCACCCCAAGAAAGGAAGATTCCTTCCGGAAGAGTTTCTGCTTTAAGCCCTACAGGGGTTGCAGGGCGTGGTTTTTCTTGCTTTTTAATTCCTGCTGAAACACCAATGCTGTAATCGCTCATGCCTCCATATCCATCTATTGTACGAACGTAGTACTGGTATGTTTTTTCAGAAGCGATTAAGGAATCTATAAAATTATTATTTATTGTA